>JAEUWB010000026.1 GCA_016786595.1 bacterium
TGACTAGCAATTCTCTTTGTCGCTTGCTAATAAATCAATTGAAAATTTCTGGAGAGGTGGCAGAGTGGTTGATCGCTCCGGTCTTGAAAACCGGCGACCCTTTAACGGGGTCCGGGGGTTCGAATCCCTCCCTCTCCGCCAGGAGTTTTACGCAGTAAAAGAAACACGAAGTGTTTCTGGTGGGATTCGAACAGCGCAGCCGTAGGCGTAGCCAACAAACACAGCGAATCCCTCCCTCTCCGTTCGGCAGGCTCACGGCGAGCCTGCCAGGAATTTTACGCAGTAAAAAGCAACTCAAGTAACTTCACTTACCCACAACCAAATTTGTGGTACCAGTTTATCAACTGCCGTTTGGAACGCTTCTACAGCATACTTTGAAGACTTAGATTTAACCTCCTCTTCTAAGTTAAACGACTTACTAGAAACGATTGAGTGCGTTTTTAAATTCACAAGCTGAGCGCGGACTTTCACTGAAATTTTCGAAGGACTAGTGTAAAGCAAATGATGGAAGCGTTGTACTTCAAGCGCCAGCATATAATCTCCACGCGCTAAAACTGCTTCGGTCGTAATCGCCTTAACACGATTATTTTGTTCGAGGTAATTTGTAACAAGGCCAATCAGCTGCTTTGCTGGAGATTCAACCCAGCGCGCATATTGATAAGAACCTTCTTCCTGCTCGCTTTGTTGGGTTAAAATTTTCTGCGAGCTCAAACTTGGGGACGTAGTTGCATCGCTAATAATTAAAATAATGTCATGTGCTTGGTTGGATTGAGATCGATCAGTCGTTTCTTTAATTGTTGCCAGTCGATACAATCTTTCTTCATGTGTTTTTCCAAGTAACGAAGAACTGCATCCGCAAAAAATTATTAGGCAGCAAAAAATCAAACTAGTCTTGCTAATCAATGCTAGGGTGCTACGCATAAGTTTAAATTACTCTCCTGGTCCCAAGTTCCCACGGGCTGGCCCAACAATTACCGAGCGTGGATTTTCAAAGCGCTCAGCCGCAGTTGAAACTTTAGCAGCAGCAACTGCCAACTCTCGAGTGAGTCCTCCAAGTTGCAAGGACAACACATCTGTCAGCCGCGCTAAGGACTCGACTAATCCAGCTGACTGATTAACGATGCGATCGAGTCCTTCAACAGCACTAGCAACTTTTGCGCCGTCAATTTTGGAAAAAGTCTTATTCAGTGAATGCGCCGCCTGCTCCGTTTTGCCCAAAAGCGCGATGATTGAGCCTTATTTCTTGTTTAGTGCTTCAGAAAATTCTTTAATATTTGCTAACGTAAGACGAATGGAATCACGGTTCTCTTCGGATAAGACTTCAGAGACAAAACGTCGAAGATCTTTGACTAAATCAGGAATAGTATCGGCGATTTCATCTAACCCGGTGCGTCCTTCGGCAATGATTGGGTGGCGTTCGCCAGGAAGTCGCTCTGTTAAAATGGATGCGTCCTGCTTGGCGTTACGGATATCAATGTATGCCAGGCCGGTGAGAAAGTTACGTCGGATCACGGCTTCTGCACCTTGCTTAATTGGAATACCTCGTAAAACTCGAACTAATACGCGCACGCGTTCGACGTCATTATCAAGAATTGAAAAATCCTCAACACTGCCAACCTTAATTCCCTTCATGGTTAGATCGCTATTTTTCTGCAAACCATCTAAAGTCTGATTACGAAAATAGACCGTATAAAAATTATATTCAGATTCAGGCTTATTGGTACCTAACCAAAAACCAAAAGCAGTTAAAAATACGCTAAGAGTAATGACAACTGCTCCAATTAAAGTGTAACGTGCTTCTGCATCCATATTTAGCTTATTCTTTTAGCATGCTGCTCAATTTGCCGCGAAGAAAAATACTCTTGAATCCACGGGTGCCGATCCTGCATCACCGCCGAAACTGAACCATCGGCAACAACGACTCCTTGATCTAACACAATTACGCGGTCCGAAATAGAAATAATTGAGTCGAGGTCGTGCGTTACAATCATCACCGTCAAGCCCAGTGAACGCGAAAGCGTATAAATTAATTTATCAAAGGCACGAGCATTAATCGGATCTAAGCCAGAAGTTGGTTCATCTAAGAAAAGAAACTCAGGTTCGAGCGCCAATGCGCGGGCAAGTGCAGCTCGCTTACGCATCCCTCCAGAAAGCTCACTTGGCATTTTGCTACCATCTGATGCTTTTAGCCCAGCAAGCTCAAGCCGCAGCAAAGCAATTTGCTCAGCGATATTTTGCTCAAGCGGAAATTGCTCCCAGAATGGGACCAGCACGTTTTGCAATACTGTCAGCCCTGAAAATAGTGCTCCGTGTTGGAACAGGACTCCAAAGCGCCGCCTTAAAGCATCAACCTCATCTTCGCTAGCTTGATATACATCGACGTCAAATAGCCTAATTGATCCGGATGTTGGCTTGTGTAACCCAATAATTTCTCTTAATAAGGTAGACTTACCACAGCCACTTCCCCCAATTAATGAAACGATCGATCCGCGCTGGACTGCAAATGAAATGCCACGATGGACTTGAGTTTCTCCAAAATTAGTGTGAACCTCATCTACCGTTAAAACAACTTCCTGCTGAGTTGATAATCCAATCTTTGTCATTAACTTAGATTCCTAACTCAACAAAAACTACGGCAAATAGTGCATCAAGTAGAATCACAGCCATCAAGCTTTCAACCACAGTTGCTGTCGTATTTATCCCTACACTCTGCGCATTGCCTTCGACCATCAATCCGCGGCGACAGGCAATTAAAGCAATAAATGCTGCAAAGACTGGGGCCTTGAAAATTCCCACCAAAAAAGATCTAATCGGCAAGCGCACTTGCAGCCGATCAACGAATGTATATGGAGAAATGCCGAGCTTTGCTTCGGATACGGCAATACCTCCAATCAAGCCGACAATATCGCCAATGAAAACAAGTAGCGGCAGACTAATCATTAGGGCAAAGAGTCGTGGAAAAATCAAAACCCGAAAGGGAGACAAGCCAAGTGTGCGCATTGCATCAATTTCTTCATTAAGCTTCATTGTGCCAATCTGCGCGGTAAATGCTGAGCCTGAACGCCCTGCAACAATAATTGCAACAAGCACAGGTGAAAGTTCACGACAGAGTGAAATTGCAACCCCATCGACAATAAAAATGTTTGCTCCGTATCTTTCAATCTGTCCAGCAAATAAATAAGCAATCACCACCCCAATCAGTAGCATCATTAAAGCTACAATTGGCAACGCCCGCACACAGACATGTTCGAGCTGAACAAATAACTCTTTATAACGAAAGCGCAATGGCGTAAGACCAGTGCGCACAAAATTAACAACTGTTTCTCCAAAGAAAGCAAGGAACCGCTGAGTGTCCGCAGCAAGGTCTTCGGCTGCTTTACCCAAACGACCAAGAAAGCGCCTTTCTTCACCAAGCTTGGAGCGATCATCTCGCTTTTCTGCGGCTGCAACTAGCTCAATTAAGGCTCTGCTACTTGCTGTGAAGTTCTTCAGCTCGGCATCAGGGAAGTGTCGTCTGAGGAGCAACGCTCCTGCAGTATCAAGAGTTTCTAAGTTTTGAGCATCAATCAGGACAGAGCTTAGCTTGGTACCTTTTAATGTTTGAGTTAGTGCTGCTGCATTCTTTAAATTCCATGCACCGTGGAGATGAACCACTTGCTGATTAAGGTCAGTAGTTTGAGAAAAAAATTCGTTACTGTTCACTATTTTTTTTGAGGCTCGTTGTTTGCTTCATCTCACGATTGTTTTTTACCTCAGTAATGGAAGGGCGCGCTAGGGCTGAGAATTTATCGGCGCTTATTTTCTGAAATGACGCTTGTTTAGTATCTAATACTTTACAACTCACATTTTTCGTCTGTACCGGGTTTTCAGTTAAAATTGGCGGCGCTTTTGCTAATTCCTTAACGTCTACACTCGCGCATGACCAGATTTCAGCCCGTGTCGATGAGGGAAATATCGAATAAAATGCGATAATTAATAACAATTTATAATTCATAGTAGACCACCGTGTTTTTAAGTAAAGAATATGCTAATCTATGTTCTCGATACTATATTCGGCCAAAATGGATTGATTGTTGCGTATGGGTGTTAGCCAAAAAGAGCTCGAGGAGCTCGAAAGACAAGATACAGACAAGCCCACGCTCTGGGCCTTTTTTCTTTATGAATTTTTTAAATGGAGCGGTTTTATTCTGACACTCCTGATCGTGATTAGTTTAATTTACTCTTTCTGCAAAAAATTTTGGGGCCTAATTTTTGGCGGATAGCACCTGGTCCAAGGGTAAATTACGTTCCAGTCGAAGACGTTTTTCTTCGATCATCAAAATAATTAATGCAATCCAAGACAAATTTGCTAACAGTAAATGTAGCATTTTCATCCACGTTGGTGACAATAAAAGCAATGTGGTCAATCCAAAAACTATATTTCCAGAAATAAAAAACCACGCTCGGCCTCGTATCCGCGGCGAGATATTCTGATCGAGATATTTTATCCACGACCTGACTAAGCCCCAAACAATCAAGGCCAGCACCGGGTGTAAGATTCTGACACGCACGAGCACGTGGCTAGTTGTGTCAAAATCTGCCATAATTCCTGACAGTAGTGACGAGCTAGGAAAGAGTGTACTGGCCAATGCGGCCCATGAACCTGTCACAGCTAATAAAACAAATCCAACAATAGAACTCTTTGCCTTCCCCGCTGGAAGTAATTCGGAAATGTGATTGAATTTAGTACTAAGCTTACTTAACTTGGCAATACTGGTAAGCACGGCAAGTAAAACTAAAGTATTTGTAAGATGTAGACCAATGACTATCACTCTACGTAGCGAGGCATCATCAGCAACGAGACGGGCCAGTACAAGTTGTGCCCCTAAAAATCCCTCTAAAACTGTAAAGCACAGACAACACAAAGCTAATTTGCGGATAATATTTTTTGCTGGGAATAGCTTGAAGGCAAAAAAAACTAAGCAGATTACGCCAACACCAAAAAGGCCAGATTTGATACGATGTCCAAACTCAATCCAAGTTTTAAGTGTCTCTCGTAACTCTTGATATGGAATCAACTCTCCATGGCAAAGTGGCCAATGCTCGCCACAACCATCTCCCGAACCAGAAATTCTAACAAATGCCCCCCAAAGAATTACAATTACGGCATAAGCGGTCAGTGACCATGCAAAGATTGAAAATTGGGCAACTGATTTATTACTGGACGGCTCTTCCACTGAATATTTCTTAACCTAAAATTGTGCGTCCGCTTTAGAGCTAGCTCTAAAGCGCTGGGGCTATTCTTTCCTGTCCGCCAAGATAAGGACGCAAGACTTCCGGAATTATAACTGAGCCATCTGCTTGCTGGTAATTTTCAAGAATGGCAAGAAATGTACGGCCCACTGCCAGCCCCGAGCCATTTAACATATGCACAAACTTTGGTTTTCCGCCGGCCTTTGGTCGATAACGAGTTTTAGTTCTGCGACCTTGAAAATCGCAAGTGTTTGAGCAGCTACTGATTTCACGATATTCGCCACCATTTTGTCCTGGAAGCCAAACCTCAAGATCGTAAGTCTTAGCTGCACAAAAGCCCATATCGCCCGTGCAAAGCAGTACACGTCGATAGGCCAGACCTAATGCTTCGAGAATACCTTCAGCATTGCGTGTCATTTTTTCATGCTCATCCCAAGATGTCTCTTGGTTTGTGATTTTTACAAGTTCAACTTTTTGAAATTGGTGTAAACGAATTAGACCGCGCACATCACGACCATAACTGCCTGCTTCACCGCGAAAACATGGAGTATATGAAGTGTAATAAATGGGTAGTAGATCTTCTTCTAGAATTTTCTCGCGATGCATGTTGCACAGTGGAACCTCTGCTGTCGGTATTAAATAAAGCGTTCGTTCCGTAGAATTTGTCTTAAAGAGATCAGCTTCAAACTTCGGCAGTTGTCCAGAGCCTGTCATCGTATCGGCAGTAACTAAAAACGGCGGAATTATTTCCTCATATCCATTCTGTCGGTGCTGATCGAGCATAAAGGCAATTAATGCGCGTTCCAATCGAGCGCCGTCTCCGCGATAAAGCGAGAACCGTGCCCCGGATAAAAGCGCAGCACTCTCAAAATCCAGAATTCCAAGCGCTTCACCAATTTCCCAGTGTGCTTTAGCGGAAAATGAAAATGTCGGTTTAGTGCCCCACTCTTTTACTACGACATTCTCTTCTGAACTTTTCCCCTGTGGGACACTTTGATCAGGGAGATTAGGAATTCGTAATTGTAAATCTTCAAATTGTGCTTCAATTTCGGAAAGTGCGGCAGCTAGTTCTTTTTCGCGATCGCCTGAATTTTTAAGGCTAGACAAGAGTGCGCTTACATCTCTGCCTTCTTTCTTGGCTTTGGCAATTTCAGGGCCTAAAGAGTTTTTGTTAGCGCGAATACTTTCAAGTTCAACGATAATTTCCTTACGTCTGCTATCGAGATTAGGAAATGAATCCAAATCCTCCGGGATCGTCCGCGTTACTAATTTATTTTTAGTTCCAGCAAAATCTTCGCGCAATAATTCTAGGTCAATCATAATTCCTCAAGCTCAGGACCATTTTCAATGGAGCAAAATATCTTACACCTGGGCTTTAAGATGTTCAATAGAAACTACTTTTTTCAAAGTAGGGTCAAGAATTACCCCAATCACATCAATGCGACGGGATTTCGCAGAGCGTGCACGCGGGGTTAAGAGTTCGAAAATTTGCGAGAGTCTACGGAGTTTTTTCTGCTTAGTGGCAGTAATGTTTTCAAATAAAAGCTGCTTAGCTACGAACCCAGGGTAACGTGTTTTCACTTCTACGTAGACAAGTTCCGATTGATCGAGCGCGATGATATCAATTTCACCTGCGCGGCAGCGCCAATTCTTAAACCAAATCTTATAACCTTGGCGCAGTAGATAAAGCTCTGCCGCCCTCTCGCCGAGTACCCCAAGCTCCTTGTTTCCGTGAGACAATTGCACGGATGAAGGACTGCCGGTGAATCGTGCAAGGACCGAATTCTTCAATCCGTTGACAGTGTAGTGCAGTGCCATAGCCTTTATGCTTTTCAAATTCATACGCAGGATAACGTTCAGCAAATTTACTCATCAAACGATCTCGCGTAACTTTTGCAAGAATCGAGGCAGCTGAAATAGCTGCAATCTGATCGTCCCCTTTTATTATCGGCTCTCCCAGGTATGATGTTGCCTGCTCAGGTAAGAAAAAATGGTTTCCATCAACTAAAAAATAGAGATTTACGTCGCGCAGGTGCTGGCTGAGCTTCTGAGCACAAAGCAACATCGCCAGCTTTGTTGCTTGTAAAATATTAAGCTTGTCGATGCGACGCGCTCCGATTGAAACAATTGTGTAGGCTAAAGCCGAATTCACTATTTCCGAGTAAAGTAATTCGCGTTTCTTTGGCGTAATTTTTTTTGAATCACGTAGCTCGTGATTGAGATAAGCCTTTGGAAGCACTACGGCAGCTGCCGTAACGGGGCCTGCCAGTGGGCCGCGACCTGCTTCATCTATTCCAGCAATCAAAAACGGCTTTGTCAGGTTTAAACACATGCTTTTTCTTTAATTTTAACAAACAGCCCAGTTTCCTTGCTGAACTAGATCATAGTTTAGAAAATTGTTATCAAAGCTGCACTACATATTCTTTTATTTTTTAATGCGAGGTCAAAGTGAGTCTCTCTACTGCTGAAGTAAAACATATCGCAAAGCTTGCAGCCTTCAAGCTCAATGACGAGCAAATCGAACATATCAAAGGCGAATTAAATGCCATCCTTGACTATGTTGCACAGCTGCAAGAGGTGAACACTGAAGGAGTCCCGCCCACATCGCATGTGCACGGAGTCACAAATGTATTCCGCGAGGATGTTTCGCAGGAGTCCCTCCCAGTTGAAGCACTCGAGCGTAACGCTCCTGATTTTGCTGACGGTGGCTTCCGCGTACCTAAAATTATTGGTTAATTATTTAGAGATTTAAATTTATGAGCGAACTTGTTTCATTAACTGCAGCAGCGATGCGCGAGGGTATCATCAGCGGAAAATTCTCAGCTGTTGAATTGACTAAAGCACACCTTGAGCAAATTAAAAAAACCAATGAAACTTACAATTCATTCTTAACAATCTGCGAAGAGCAGGCCTTAGCTGAAGCTCAGGCAGTTGATGCGAGAATCGCCAAAGATAAGAAAAATGTCCCACTACTTGCTGGCGTTCCTGTCGCAGTTAAAGACATGCTAATTACAAAAGGCATTGAAACAACTGCCGCCTCTAAAGTTTTAAAGGGATTTGTTCCGCCTTATGAATCAACTGTTGTTGAGCGTTTACGAAATTCTGGGGCTGTGATTATCGGCAAAACAAACTTAGATGAATTTGCTATGGGCGCGTCAAACGAGCGCTCCGCGTTTGGGCCTGTAAAAAACCCTTATGATTTAACACGTGTTCCAGGTGGATCTAGCGGCGGGTCGGTTGTTGCAGTTGCCACCGGTCAGGCGCCGTTATCGCTTGGCACAGATACTGGTGGGTCGATTCGTCAGCCTGCTGCATTAACTGGTGTGATTGGACTTAAGCCAACTTATGGTCGAGTCAGTCGCTACGGAGCAATTGCTTTTGCTTCTTCGCTTGATCAAATTGGCCCGATGGCGCGCTCAGTTGAAGATATCGGAAGAATTTTACAGGTCATCTCTGGACACGATGAAAAAGACTCAACTTCAATGGAGGTTGATGTTCCTGACTTTGTAAATGAGCTTTCGCTGAATAACACAACTAACCTTGCAGGGCTTAGAATTGGAGTCCCGCGCGAATACTTTATTGATGGAATTCAAGAAGACACTCGCAAAGCTGTAGAGGAAGGGATTGCTCTTTTAGCCAAACTTGGTGCAGAAATTAAAGAGATTTCACTGCCACATTCAAGTTACGGGGTTTCAGTTTATTATATCATTGGGCCAGCTGAGGCTTCATCTAACTTAGCGCGCTACGATGGGATTCGTTACGGCTATCGCTCCGAGGGGGCAACTTCCCTGACAGATGTCTATGAGATGTCGCGTGGCGAGTCTTTTGGCGCGGAAGTTCGCCGCAGAATTCTAGTCGGCTCTTATGTGCTTTCAGCTGGATACTATGATGCTTACTATCGCAAAGCCCAGCAAGTGCGAACCTTAATTTGCAATGATTTTAAAGCTGCATTTGCGAATGACTGTGATTTAATTGCGACACCAACATCTCCGTCGACGGCCTTTAAAATCGGCGAGAAAATGAGCGACCCAATTGCAATGTACTTGGCTGACGTTTTAACGATTCCAACAAACCTTGCTGGGCTTCCTGGAATTTCGCTGCCCTGCAAACACGATTCGCAAGGACTACCGATTGGCTTTCAACTCATCGGCCCGGCCTTCAGCGAATCACTGATGCTCAGGGTATCACAGGCATTCATGAAAGAAGTTGGCTACGACACAACTCAGAAAATTGCACGCTAGGAAGAATAACGATAACGGATTTGATATGACAACTGAATTTGAAACTGTAATTGGCTTAGAAGTACATGTGCAGTTAAAAACTGATAGTAAAATTTTTGCTGCTTCAGGGACAACAGCTGGACTTGCACCAAATACTTTAACTGATCCTGTCACACTCGGCCTACCGGGCTGTTTGCCGGTATTGAATAAGCGTGCCGTCGAGTATGCAATTAAGCTTGGACTAGCTACGAATTGCTCCATTGCCAAGCAGAGCATTTTTGCACGCAAACATTATCTCTACCCAGATTTGCCCAAAGGCTATCAAATTTCTCAGTATGAAGAGCCCATTTGCACAAAAGGTTCACTTGAAATTTCTGTCGTTGATCAGAAAAAAACAATTGGGATCACACGCATCCATATGGAAGAAGATGCCGGAAAAAACGTGCATCAAGACTATTCTGGCTACTCAATTGTCGACTTAAATCGAGCTGGAGTGCCGCTGCTCGAAGTAGTTTCTGAACCAGATCTTAGGTCATCAGCTGAAGCTGGTGCCTATATGCGACGGCTGCGACAAATTGTGCGTTACCTAGATGTATCGGATGGCAATATGGAAGAAGGAAGCCTGCGTTGCGACGCTAACGTTTCAGTGCGCTTACGGGGGACAAAAGAGTTCGGCACAAAAGTTGAAATTAAAAACATCAACTCATTTAAATTTGTTGAGCGCGCAATTGACTTTGAAGTCGCTCGTCAGATTGAGGCAATTAAAAATAATCAAGCAATTGTCCAGGAAACAAGACTTTGGGATGAAACTAAACAGGAAACTCGGACAATGCGCACCAAGGAATACGCGCAGGATTACCGCTATTTCCCAGACCCAGATCTTACCCCACTGGTGATCAGCGACAACTGGATTGAACGAGTGCGCGCAAGCTTGCCGGAACTACCTACCCAGGTCTTTACGCGACTAAAGACAATGTATGGAATTGAAGACGACTTGGCAGAAATTCTTACGCAAGAACGGATGGTTGCGACATACTTTGATCAGGCAGTAGCCGCGCATCGCAATGCTCCGGCCTTGGCAAATTGGATCACCACTGAATTATTTGGGCGCCTGAATAAGGAAGGGATTAACTTTGAGGACAACCCTGTTAGCCCAGAAAACTTAGCTGGCTTAGTGCGCCTGATTGATGAAGGCATTATTTCTGGAAAAATCGCAAAAACAGTTTTTGATGAAATGTTCTTAACTGGAGCAGCACCAAATTCAATCGTTGATAAAAAGAACTTACGTCAAAATAGTAACGTCGGAGAGATTGAAAAAACAATTGATGCGATTTTAGCTGCCAATCAAGAGAATGTCAGTGCCTACCGTTCTGGCAAAACCAAGCTGTTTGGATTCTTTGTTGGGGAGATTATGAAGCAAACTCAAGGCAAAGCTAATCCAAAAGTCGTTAACGATATCTTGACCGCTAAGCTCAAGGGTTAAAACCCAAAATTTGCCTCTGATTGTAAGGAGCTGAAAGTAACCCTTTCGGCTTCGCTACTCTCGGTCTGCCCCTGCGGCCGTGTTAATCTGTTCGCATCTCGTGTCATGTATGGACTTTTTAAGTGCTATTCTGATTGTCTCTGGGTGGGGAGAGGTTTTCAGAAATGGCTCGCCCTCGGCCAAACTCACCTGCTAACTACCAGCAAGCGCGGCAATGACCTTAGACGTGAGCAGACTGCCATGCGTGACGACCTTTTCGTCGGATTCGCGTAGGCGGAAAAAATTACTCGAGATCGGGCTTAAGCAGGGCCGCCTTAAAGCATTCGCCAAAAAGATTTAAAGATTTGTCTTAATCCTTGGGCTAAGGCTTGGTCTTTAATATTCAGTGCGTAATGCGGGCGATTTCGGGATGAAATTAAAACTAGATAATCACCAATTGCCCAAATAGTGCTTTCGAAGACTTCTGGTGAATCCTGCAAATATTTCACTGTGCGCTCTTTGATTTTTCCCCGAAGTTCTCGTTCGGGCGCTGCGTCATTTGAAATCGCTCGGTAAATCTCTCCAGGCTTACGCTTGTCCCAAGTATATTTCAGCCAATCCGGATACTGAACAACAAATGTATGATCTTGAAATCCCCACCATGTTTTGTCTGTACGCATAATGCTTTCCTGCCATACAGGAAAAAGTTCATAGAGCATCGCATGCACATTGGCCTTGCCTTCGAAAAATCTTAATTTAGGGAGATTAAGAATCGTGCGCTTAAAGATTGGCTCCAAAGTTTTTTGTAAATCAGTGGCAGCTTTCTTTTTACGCATGAATACTTCTTCTTGATCTTCAATCATGGCAAATAAAGACGAAGGTGCATTGGCAATAAAAAAGCTGGATTGACCTTTTTTCTCAGTCGAAACGACACCGCGCTTAGTTAAGCCTTCAAGCACAGAGTATGCTGTAGTGCGTGGGAGTTTATTGCGTTTAGCGAGATTTTGAGCTGTAGCCTTACCGACTTCAAGTAAATCTAGATAGATCTGGATTTCATTTGCACTAAACCCAAGTTCGCGAAGTTGCTCAATAGCCATATGTTGACGATATATGGTCGTCAATTTTTATTCAAGTAAAATCAGCTAATTAGCTATATTTTTATTAATTTTGACGAACATCGCTCAAGCAGAATTTTTAAATTCCTTAATAATTAAGGCCATGAAAACTAGATCCCACTCTGCAAGCATAGTCATTTTTTCTACAATTTTATTCTTCAGCCGAATAGCATCCGCTCACCCCATTAATCTACAGTTAGGCAATCCTAAAAAGATAAAAATTGGCGTGATTGCTCCACTTAGCGGCGATGTTTCTGCCTGGGGTCTAGATGTAAGAAATAGTTTACTCTTTGCTGTGCAAAAACTTGCGCATGAAAAAATTGAGTTTGTCTTCGAAGATGACAAATGTCTCGGAAAGGATGCAGTAACTGCTGCTCATAAATTAGTGAGCGTTGATAAGGTTGATTTTGCCATGGTTGTTTGCACAGAATCAATGCTGGCAACTGCTCCAATTTTTGAAGCGAATAAAATTATTGTAATTACCCCAGTTGCTACTGGAGATAAAGTCTCAGCTGCAGGAGATTATATTTTTCGCACTTGGCCGAGCGATGCTTTAGCCGCACAATTGTTAGTCAGCACTGTCGCTAAAAAACACCAACGTTTTGGAACGATCACTGAAAGCCGGGGCTTTCCCGAAGAATTCAGTCAAGCACTTCACCAAGCTGCGGCACCAACAAACTTAAAAATTTTCGATCAAGCTTTTCTCTCTGAAGCTACAGATTATAAAGTGCCCTTACTTAAACTAAAAACGCAAAATGTCAGTGGAATTTTGATTAATACCAACTCAGTTCGCATATATATTAATATTTTAAAGCAAATCTCTGAACTAAATTGGAAAATTCAAATCTATGGCGTGTATATGCCAGGTAACCCGACTTTTATTAAACTTACCGGGCAACTTGCAGAAGGAATTATTTACGTTGATGCGCCGGCGTTAACTATAAATTTATCCGATCATGGTCGCACAATTTATCAGGAATTTCTTCATACCTATGGACCACTACAGAGCTCGGATTTTGTGTTTGCCTCAACATATGAAGCCTTAAAATTGATTATTGAAAATTCCCTGGCAACAAATGACATTAGAAATGTGCTTTATGCGCAAAATTTTTCCGGGATTTTTGGCAAATATTCCTTCGATCGAAATGGCGACATTGAAAATATCAAGCACCAACTAAAAATTATTCGTCATAGTCAACCAGTTTTGTTTTCCCCGTATTGACAATGACAATTTTACTGTTTTTGGGAATTAAATCTTGAAACTGGAGCAGCAAAGCCAATCCAGCCAATCCCGAAGCCTCCCCTTGAATGCCTTGCACTTGTGCAAGGCTAAGAGCCTGGTCAATAAATACTTCCTCTACTAAATGTACGTCTGATTTTACTCCACAAAACCCGGCGGCACGATAAGTTCTAATCCATTGCTGATCAAAGCGAGCAAAGGGCAGGTGTGGTGAATAAAGTTTATTAGCTTTCGATTGGGCATTGTTGGTAGTTGCGCCATAAAAATTACAATTTCGAACAATTTCAATTGAACCCGAGAACCGCGGGTCGTGACTGCGGCCCAAAACCTCTTTTTTAGCAACGTTCAAAATGTTTTCATATAAGTGCCCTGTACCAAATGGAATGAAACAATACTCGGGATTATTATTGAGGATTTCATAACTGAGCCAATCATAGAATCGCGTACTAGGATCGAGCGCATCACTTGAAGTAATATCAAAGCCCTGTTGGTTATCAGTTAATTCTAAAATTTCAGTGCTGCTTAGTGGCTTCGTGCTTAGGTCTGTTTGATAAATTAAGCAGCCAGTTTTTTTTAAGCTCTGATAAATTCGAGGATCAAGTCTAAAATCTACTAAGACTCGTAATGCAGGTAATTCGTATGCACTTAATAAATTTTGAATTGCAACTGCTGCTGATCCAGAAGAAATAATCGACATCGCAGGGAGGTACTCTAATACTCCGCGCTGTTTAGAGATCAGCAAATTTCGATAAGTAACAATTATTTCCCAGGCCATCCGATCCTTGTGGGTGCCTGTTAAGTTTTCATTTTCGTTTTTTATCCAGAGATTAGTAAAACCAGGAACGTGCAATCGCGTAGTAGTTGTTGCTGGAAACATCGGAGCATACGGAGGGTATTCAGGTTGCGCAGGGTCATTTTCTGAGCCCACATGAATTTTTGCTAAAATCTCTTGTTCTTTTAAGGTTAAACTCATTGTACAATCTTGGCTTGCGCCAACTCAAACATATTTTGATGCCCCAGGTCATTGGCATGTAGCCCATCCTGATAGAGCAAGCGTTGATAATCAAGTTTTGACCACGCAGAGAATAAATCAATGCTTAAGCAATTTTCTACTTTTGCAGTCTCGATTACCTGCTGACAATATAACTCTGCATCAGCTAGCAAATAATAGGAATCTGTATTTACGAAAGGAGTAGTTTTTGTTTGGTCAAAGGGAAAACCATTGATTACAAGTGTTTCACAAATTGCTTTTGCAGACTTAAGGATTTGCCTCAGTTTTGCCATTTGCTGATCAAGCGCTACTAGCATCTCCTGATCTGGACTAGAGACCCTGCGAATTTCATTATAACCTGCATAGACGATGATTAAGTTTGGTTTGCGCTGCGGAACTTCTTTGCTGAAGCGCTCAGCCATGCCCGTTAAAGTGTCTCCAAAAATTCCTAGATTGTAGACAAAATTTCTGTCGCCCTGAGACTGATGCCAACGCTTAATTCGTTCTAAAAATCCCCCTGCACTATCCCCATACCCGTAGATAGTGCTTGCACCAAATCCGACAATTCTTTTGAACTGAGCCTGTGCCATATTCCCGCAATTATTCCTCGGAATTAATCAACCAGTCATTTCTGACACTCTCTGGTTTATCAATAAAATGCAGCTCGACTTTAGTTTTTAACTCGGAAATTAAAGACATTGCCTCTACTTGCTGGTCTTTTATCACTAAAAGCACTAATTCTCCTCTGTCTGGATTGAGCGTGCGGACAATGCCTAAGCCTTCATGGGCTTCGACCACAGATTTGATATAAACTATATCCTCTGTGCGGACTTTTAAATAAATCGGTATGCACTCTTGGTTCATATTTTTACTTTACTTTGTGTTGATGGATTATGCTTCAAATTTTTAGAAAAAACAAAAACTCAATTGGTGCCTTTATTGTTATCGGAATGTGCACAGTCTTGATGGCGGGCTTTGGCATTAACCCCTTTGATCATGCCCCCAAACAACAAGTGCTGGCCTCGATTCAAGGAAAGGAAATCCCAGTCAGTGATTTTCGTAAAGAATTAGAACGCACTTCTGCACTTTATCGTCGTCAATTTGGTCAGGCATTTGACTCCTTCCGTAAGCAGTTCGATCTACCTCGACAAGTACTAAATCGAATGATCGAAGAACAGGCCGTTGATAGCTTTATTCAGCAAGCGAAACTTTCAGCGAGTACTCAGCAAATTGAAAAGCGAATTCTTGCACTTCCTATTTTCAATGGTAACTATAATGAAGCTACATTTAAAAACTACTTACGTAGCGTTGGCTTAACAGAATATGGTCTAGAGGAAGCGTTACGCAAAGAAATTGTTCGTGAAGAGCTAAGTAAAATGATTAGCGATCTAACCTGGTTTGGTGACCGCGAGATTAAGTCTGCCTTTCTACAATCAAATAAAAGCTACACTATTAAAACTGCAAGTATTCAAGCCAATGCCCTGGAAAGTAAAATTACCGTAACTGACGATGCCCTGAGAAGTTATTATGACTTAAATGGAAAGGACTACGAAGTACCCGATCAAGTCTCATTGCGCTTTGTGCGACTTAATCCAGAAATTTTTCATCAGGCAGTGCCAATTAGTGAGCAGGATCTAGCCGATCTTTATGCCGAAGAAGAATCACGCTTTGCCGTTCCTGCAGAATTGCAATTAAGGAAAATCTTTTTAAAACTCACTGACGATCAAAAACCATCGGAAGTAGAGAAATTATTTAATCTTGAAAAGAAATCAGATCAAGACACTGACCAAGTCGAACAATCTGCTGTAAAACCTATTGACAAGTTACGCGACCGCGCAAAGAAAATTGTTGAGCAACTGCGCAACGGGAAAGACTTTGTGGAAACAGTTCTGGCTGAGTCTTCAGACAGTGCTGATAAAAATAATCAAGGCCTCTTGCCTTTTTCAACATACGAAGCACTCGATAAAACTACTCTCAAAGCAGTTGAAGAACTAATCGCAGGCGAAATCAGCGAACCAGTTGAGACTAAAGAAGGAATTAGTATCTATAAAGTCGAAGCAATTAAAGCTAAGCGACAAAAGTCAATCGAAGAAGTGAAGCCCGAGTTAACACTTAAACTCCAAGAGCGGGAAGCTCCGCTATATTTGCAGATCGAAGCGGACAAACTCTTGACCGCATGGTTAAAAGACCCAGAGCAAAAACTTGAGGATTTTATCCAAGCAAAAGCCAACTCCGACCAACGCTTAAAGAGTTTAAAAGTGATTAGTAGCGCTGGCCTAGTCAGTGAAAAAACGCGCGCTAGTGAAATTCCAGCTGAATTGCTTGAAGCAACTTTAAACCTAAAAGCTGGAGATAAAAAGAAGCTCGAGCTTGGCGCGGCAGTTTATTTTGTTGAAATTCTCGAAACAAAGGACCGTTTTATCCCAGAACTGGCAGAAGTCCGAACTCAGGTTGAGGCGGCATACCGTAAAGAACAATCTAAAAAGCTTGCCGAACAAGAGGCGCGTGATTTAATCGCAAAACTAAAAAATGCTAAAACAGAAAATTTAGCCAACCTCTTTCAAACTCAAGCAAGTCAGCAAGGATTTACACTTGATTCCCAAACAGAGGTTTCAAGAAACAAGGAAGGTCAAGGCATTTGGGCAAATACAAAACTCCGTGATGCGGTGTTTAGTTTGTCTGCGACTAATCCGCTAAGTTCTAAACCAACCATTCTAGCTGATGCCTACTATGTGCTTTTCCTCGAGCGTGAAATTGCTGCGGATCAGGCACAGTTTGCCGAGCAGGCAAAAACTTTACGTGAGGCTGCACAAACTGCAAGTAACTCCCAAGTCAGTGGGCTCATGACCGCCTCACTTCGTGCAGATTTAAATGTGGTTGTCGATGAGAAAATGCTGGGGCAATACAGTAAATAGGCAGAATCATGGACCAAGTCCTAATTCATGAACTCGAAGTCTGGGCCAAGGTTGGTTGTTCAAAACTTGAGCGCGCGAATACTCAAAAACTATTGATTTCTGTAACCGCCTTTGTAGCTGAGGGCGCGGCAATACAGTCAAACAATTTAGCTGAAACTGTTTGTTACTTTAAGCTGAGCCACGACATACTTGAACTTGGCACAAAAGGAGAATGGCCTTTAATTGAACAGCTTGGAGCTGATATTGTTAAGCTTAGTTTTGAAAACTTCCCTGCAATCAGAAAAATTCAAGTTAAAATACAAAAATTCTCAGTTCCGCAAGCTTGCTGGGTGGGAATTGAACTTGTTCGCGAAAGAAATTAGGCAGTACTCAGTGCAAGATGTTTGACCTTAATTTGATCACAACAAGCGGTTATTCCTGGATCAGACGACAGCAAAAACTAGTTGTTAAGGCGACACTCCAGGCTCAGAGTTCGGAAAGTAATTCGCTGTATGGGTCTTTTATTACCCTAGGTGAGCAATTACTTCCCTTTTATAACATCAAAGCAGAGACAGTTAACGATCTTCGTGGACGCCCCGATCCCAGTGGAAAATCAAAAGAAAACTTAATCTATGTAGAGGGAAAGATTGAAGACCGCCCTTACAGCTTTAGTCTGAGCACTAGCTTCAAAGAATTTGTCCAGCGTAAACAAATCCGCCACAATCTGTCTCTAAATTTTGGCGGTCTACTTTCTGAACTCAAATTTGAGTTCCCGAGTGAATATATTTTTAGAATCATACCCGCAGAAACGCTTGCATTTAAGTTCGGCAAAGAGCTTTATCACCCGCGCTTCGTAACTGCAGTTTTCGGAACAATCCCGCAAGTCTATGAGCGTTGTTATGTCGAAGCAACGCCGAGCAATATCTTCATTTTTGTTGAAGTTCTAAGTAGCAAAAAATCTCAATACATTTCGCCTAGCATGCTTGAATGTGATAATGCTTTAAGGACAAGTGGGATCTTCCCGAATTTTATCGAGAGCATTAAAGCGTCGTTAAAAAATTAATTTACTGTCTTTTATTTTGATTGGCTCAAATATGAACATATTCAAGCTCATAAAAATCTCAGTTTTTGCTTTAATCATCTGCTCCCTAGCAAACTGCCAGGTCTCAGATAAAATCAAGGAATTAACAGACAAACCTTCACGTAAGCCACTCGATCGCTCATTAATTGGTGTAAATAATTTCTTTGTTGAGTCGGGTTTTGGCTCAATTAACACTCAGTATCGCGATATTAAATCAAATCTAAAAATACCCTATGTCAGGGTCTTATTGGCTTGGACTGATGCTGTGCAACCCAGTCCCGGGGCAAGTCCTAATTATTCTTTTTTTGATTCGATCTTAAATCAAGTGCCAGCAGGTGTTGATATCTTGCCTGTGGTCGTGCATACCCCAAATTGGATGAATAATCCTGCAAATTGGATTGATGCTAATCCTAGGAAGACTTGGGTTGAGCGTTGGCTTAAGCCAACTGTGCAGCGCTATGCGAGTAATAACAAAATTGTCGGCTGGGAAGTTTGGAACGAGCCAGATTTGACGGTCGTAGCTTCCGATACAGCTCTTGGCTTAACTGATCCTGCAAAGTATCTTGAGTTGCTGCAATTTTCTCGTGATGCAATTAAAGCTGCAGACCCTGGAACGCAGATCGTCATTGCCGCAACCCAATCAATTCAGCAAAACTATCCCGATCATTTAAATTATAATCGCACCCTGCGCGATCTTGGCGCACGAAACTTAGTTGACGTCTGGAACATTCATTATTATGGGGAACAATTTGAAAAAGTTTCTGCAAGTGGAGATATCGCAGATTTCCTGAATAGTCTGAATATGCCAATTTGGGTAACTGAATCAGGGCAACAAGGTCCGAATAATCAGCTCGCCTACGCTGAAACGACTTGGCCATTTCTTAAAGATAAAATCCCAAATATCTCACGCATTTACTACTATATCTATGCGTCTTCTTTTAGCCCAGTTGAACAAAATTATGGCTTAAGGACTTCAAATTCGAGTCTCCCTGTGTCTGATCTCTATGTCCACTTGAGAGACAACTAAAGCTGTTAATTCGCACTATATTGCTATTGTCAGGTTACCTCTCAGTCTATGTGTAACCCGCACAGCAATTGAATAACTTGATTTCCCCCTTGAAAGAGTCATGATTCATTAAAAAAACAACTATTTTTTAATAGATTCGGGCATCTAAATTAAATAGAAGTTATAAAGAAAGATAAATATGACTAGTAACGGACAAAACGGCAAACATCATCCTGCTGACCATCACTATGACGCAATCGTAATTGGTAGTGGTCCATCAGGCCAGAAGGCAGCAATACAAGCGGCAAAGCTTCGTAAACGTGTAGCAATCATTGAGCAAGAGTCAGTCGTTGGAGGGGTTTGCACAAATACTGGCACAATCCCTAGCAAGTCATTCCGAGAAGCTGTCTTATATCTTTCAGGATTTAGAGAGCGATCGATCTACGGTTCTTCGTATCGTGTTAAATCGCGCATCACCATGGATGATTTAACTTTTCGGATCGATAATA
The DNA here is from genome assembly GCA_016786595.1 of bacterium. Taxonomy (NCBI): domain Bacteria; species bacterium. Next base: position 19,751 of record JAEUWB010000026.1, read on the forward strand.
TTATCAATCATGAACAAAATGTGATCAATGCACAACTTGCCAGAAATCAGATTGAAATAATTTACGGAAAAGCAAGTTTTGTTGATGAGAATCGCATTCTTGTGCAGCAAGATGGCGGCATCCTCACTAAAAGCGCGGATAATTTTGTGATTGCCGTAGGAACGAAACCACACCATCCCGACGGTTTCGAACTCGACGGTGATAAAATTGTAGATTCCGATGGAATCTTAAACCTCAAAGAATTACCTAGAAATCTGACAATTGTTGGCGGTGGTATCGTCGGGGTTGAATATGCCTCGATGTTTGCTGTGCTCGGTGTGCCAGTAACATTAATTGAACAGAAACAACAATTGCTGAGCTTTGTTGACCGAGAAATTGTCGAGGCTCTGCATTATCATTTACGCTCGCTAAGAATTACCTTGCGACTAGGAGAGCAAGTTTCTGGTGTTTCACGCCGCGAAGATGGACAAGTGGAAACACGCTTGATGAGTGGTAAAAAAGTTGTCAGCGATGTAGTTTTAGTTTCTGCTGGCCGACAAGGCGCAGTTGATGGGTTAAATCTCGCTGTTCTTGGGATTGAGCCAGATAGCTATGGACGAATCAAGGTCAACGAGCATTATCAAACAACCCAGTCAAACGTATACGCAGTAGGTGACATTATCGGATTCCCCGCGCTCTCTTCCACAGGAATGCACCAAGGGCGAATCGCTGCAAGCCATGCCTTCGGGGTGCATGACGATGCAAAGCAAATTCCGCTACCCTACGGCATTTATACAATTCCTGAAATTTCTCTAGTCGGCGAAACCGAAGATTCACTAACACAAAAGCAAATCCCCTACGAAACTGGGATTGCACGTTATCGAGAAATGGCTCGTGGCATGCTCATTGGCGATGAGGTTGGCATGCTTAAGGTAATCTTCCATCTCGAGACCAAGCAACTTCTTGGCGTACATATCATAGGCGAGGGGGCGACTGAACTAATTCATGTCGGTCAAGCCGTACTACACCTCGGCGGCGGTCTTGATTATTTGACGTCATGCGTTTTTAACTATCCAACACTCAGTGAGTGCTACAAGGTAGCGGCACTCGATGGTCTGAATAAAATAAGAACATAAATGTGGAAGCAAAGTCAGGAACAATAATTTTTGTTGATGACGATTTACAGGCTTCGCGAACACTAATTCGTAGCCTCGAAAGGCATGCCGCAAGTTTTAAATGCCTCGCCGCAGCAACGGCAGAAGAAGCACTGCAGCTAGCCGACAAAATTCACCCCGAAGCAATGGTCGTCGATTTATCGCTAAACGATAAAGAAGGCCCGGAGAGTGGGCTTAAGCTACTTTCTAGCCTCTTAGATCTCACTCCCATAACACGTTTACTCGTACTTACCGGACATGGCTCTGAAAATTACGGCAGGCGGGCAATCAAATTAGGCGCCCAAAGTTTTCTGACAAAGCCAGTTGAGGTCGCAACGCTACTGCCATTACTGGAGGATGCAATTCGTTTTGCAAAACTTAAGCAAGAGTATCAAGCCCAAAGTAACTTAAGTTTAGAGTTAAAAAAAGCAACAGGCCTTTCGAGTCGCAACAAAAAAATGCAGGCAGTGCTAGAAGCAGTGCATTTTGCAGCAACCCATTCCCAGCCCGTGCTGCTGATCGGGGAAACAGGGACAGGTAAGGGTGTAATTGCTCAAGCAATTCATCGTATTTCAAAACGCTCCAATAAACGTTTCGTGCGCTATCAACCTTCGACTGGATCTGCTGACCTCGTCTCGAGCGAACTTTTCGGGCATAAAAAAGGAGCATTTACTGGAGCAACAGAGAGTCGCGGTGGAATTATCGAGGAAGCTAACGGCGGGACGCTTTTTCTAGACGAAGTTGACGCTCTACCCGAGGCAACTCAAATCTTACTCTTGCATACACTACAAGAAAAAATTTATCGTCAAATCGGCTCAAATCAAGACTTGCGATCTGATTTCCGCTTAATCTCCGCAACCAATACTAAACATGATGATTTAACTAAGCCTGGCAAATTGCGCCTTGATTTTTATCATCGCATCGCGCACTTAATTATTGAATTGCCAGCGCTGCGAGAACATTTGGAAGATATTGAACATTTAGCCGTTGAACACCTGCAGCTTTTAACTACGCGTGATAATCTTAATGTTCATTCATTTTCCACTCAAGCTATCGCCCGACTAAATTCATACCGCTATCCAGGGAATGTTCGTGAACTTTTAGCAATCGTCGAACGTGCTGCCTTTACAGCGCAATATAAAGGTCAGCGTATCATTCAAGCTGAGGATGTTCCGATTGATACACGTAAGCGGCTTACCTTTAAATCCCCGCAAACTTTGAGAGAGCGCGTGCAGGATTTTGAGAAAAATTTAATTCAAGAAGCTCTAGCAGAAGCAAAAGGAAACATTTCTCAAGCAGCTAAACTACTTGGCTTAGATCGCACCTCACTGCATAGAATTTTAAAGCGCGAAGAATAAATCAGCTCTGTTTTAATTGTTTGATTAGCGCTGTTCTAAAACGTGAATGCTTTTGAACAGCCTTAACAAATTGTCGTTCTAAGTCCCGTTGCTTGAGATTAAATATTTCTACCAGCTTTAATTGATCGTCCCTTGACCATTGGTTAATATCGGGCAGCAAACAAACTAGTCGCGCAATTTCAGGACAGGTAGACTTTCCTCCAAATTTTTTCCACCAGCGACTTGCAAATTGATAGGCTTTATGCTGATCGCCAGCAAAATTTTTTCCATGCTGAGCAATTAGCTTAGAGCTAATTTTTACAGTTGAAAGGTGCTTATCTGCTGTTTGATCCTGGGTTCCAAGCGCAAGCAATAACTGCTTTTGGGATAACATTTTTAACGTTTTGATTGATGAGCGGTAGTTCGCATCTTGCTGTTTTTTTCTTGCTTCTCGTAGAGCTAAATTCGCCAGTTTTGTGTGATCAGGACGAAATCCAAGTCGGTAATAAAACCAAAATGCTCCGCTTTTTAGTGCTTCCTCATTATCATCACCAAATTGCGAAGGTTGCACCAAAAAGGTCTTAACTGAATAGTGCTGCTGATAAATATCAAGCAAGGCTTGAAATACATGGTAGGAATTGCCCCCGCGAAATTCATCAAAAATATTAATCCCAATCTCTGCCCTAAAGCCAAACATCCATGCTCCACCATAGCCAATCGGCACATGATTCCTGGCCACAACAAATCCCACATAAGTTTCAATTGGCAGGCGTCTTGTCGGAGTAAGCTCAAATAGGGCAATTTCAATCTTGGGGTCATTGCTCCAACGATAAAATGTCACATAATTTGCATCCGTATAGGTTACTGTGTCTGTCTCTCGTCCTCGAGATGCAAGTGCTCCACGACAAACATCAATAAGTTTTTTAGCATTAGAATGCGAGATTTTAATTAAGCCTGTTTGCTTAGTGCGTATCCTCGGAAATCTTAAAAATGTACGTGACCATTTATTTCTATTGGCTTTCCAGCGTACCCATAGCTCTAACGAGTTGAATATGTAATCACGTAAACGATCTGTTGTTGGCAAAGTTTCAAATTGAAGCAGTAGCCATCCAAGTTGATTAAGCTTCGAACGAGACAATAAAATTTCCAACTGCTTTTGAATTGAGAAAACTTCATCTAAAACTGCGTCTCTCTCAATTGTGAAGATAATTTCCTGCAAAAAATCATCAATAGCCGACTCTTCACTTAATACCGTATCCCAATCTATCGATGCAGCATGCCGAGGATCAGTAGATAAAATCTTCAATAAATCAAAGCTGAAGCAATCCACTCGATTTGTCGCTGCAATGCCGGAATCCAGTAAATAATTGGGGTTTTTCTTTCTACGCTGTGAAATGAAGCGATTTAGATCATTTAATCTTAATTCAGCATAGCGAGACAATCGCCTACTGTCCTGATGAGCACACTCAAAAAGCAATATGTCGTGTAGAACAGCGACTTGCTTATTACTTAGCTTGGTAAATCTTGGCTTTAGCTTCAATGCATCAAGCCGCATTTTTTGTCCCTTTTCGCTACGGTCGCTCTTGTAACGATTCAAACAGTTAAGCAATTTTATAGCCATAGATAGCTAATTTTAGTTTCCGAAACGATTTTTTCGCATCGCTAAAATTTTCTCGTAAGTAGCTTTGAGCTTGATAAATTGCTCTACTCGCGCTGGGTCAGGATTTGTATCAGGGTGATACTCTTTCACAAAACGTCGATATTGTTGCTTGATCTCATCATCTGTTGCTGCATCATCGAGTCCGAATTGATGGAGCAAACGAGAATATTCATCAACTCCATCTCGCGGTCGCAAGTATCCGGGAATTGTTTTCTCAGGAATAATTTTTTTTAAGTATTGAAAAACTGGAAACTTAATGCCCATTCCCGGCAAAATCAAACTTGAGATTGCAATTAATAAAGCTAAAGTTAAAATAACCGGGAAAAACATTCCATAAAAACCTGAAAAAAGTAACCTCAAGCGCATTAAATAATTTAGTTGGTGAGCCAGCTTAAGCTCATCAATGCGACTGCGAGCAAATGCGCGTAACTCTGGTCCTTTCGCATTCAACGCAAGTTCAAAGCGCAGTTTTGCATTATCTTCACTCGGATCGGGTCGGCGTAGAAGAATTTGATCAAACGCTTGACGCGCTGCTTCAGAATCCTGATTTTTTAAGGCGGCAAAAACTCTCCAAGTGAATATGGCTAATAGGCTCTGAGTAGCTTGCGGATTACTTGCCTCAAGCTGTTCAACCAAGCCTTTAACTTTCTCGTCTGCAAACGGCCAAAACTCCTGCCCCTCAAGATTTGCCAGGGTAGTTTCAATCGCCGAACTAGCAATTGAAAAAACAGACTCCGATCGATATGCCAAATCTATTTCCGCAAGCTGCCGTAAGGCAATATTAGATTGACTCTTCTCAATATTTTTTCTCGCCAGTTGGGAAATAAAAACAGTGATTTCTTCTTCAAGGAATTTTTTCTCAAGATCAGATTTAGTAAAATCTCTTAAGGCCACAACTGCAACAGCATCTTCCTTGCCTTGAAAAGATTTAGCATCAGAATATAATTTTCTTAAATGCTCCAACTCCGTTTGGCACTGCGCTAGTCCGAGCTTATTGATACTCTGCTGCAAGTCTGAGTTTGCATTTCCAGTTTTTAGATTGCCTAATTCGAGCTCAGCGCATATTTTACAGAGAGCAATCTGCAGTTGGTCAGACCTTTGCACTAAAGGAATAATTTGCTCTTCAGGCAAAGCGCCCGATCGCAAAGCCTCCCAGACGACTTGAGCTGCTCCTTGACTATCATTCGCAACTTTCCCTGTAATTTGCTGTAAGAGCGACTCTTGCTCTGCCTTTAAAGTAGCTTGTGAGGAGTCAGAATTTAAATTCTCTGCATCGGCCTGTAAGCTAAAGTTAAACACCAATGCAAATAGCAAGATTAGCCGGTAATCGCGTAACAATCGAGAAACTCTCAGAAATAATTTACCGGCACCTCGGAGCGTCTCACAATTTAGCATATTAGGTGTTTGGTCGAGTAATCATTCCATAAAAGCGTAAAGTAATATTTTGTTCAGCAGGATCACTTAAACTAGTTTGGATACTAACTTCACCTGAAAGCGGGCCAACGTAATTTTTATCGACATCAAGTAAGAGTTGGTGAGTATTTGCTTCCAGTTCTGGCTTAATGACCATCACAGTGACGGCCTCGAGAGAACTTTTGGCACTGATAATTTTAAACGCCTGGGCACTTGCAGATTGAATTTCAACGCGCTGAGTGAGCTGCTGTGAATTAGGATTTACTAGCATGCCAAACGAAATATCACTGGGTGTTAAAACTAGGTCGCCAACAATCTCAGCAAAAATTGGGATACTTACAACTGGAGTTGATGTGCTGGTAGTGCGTACGACAATTCTACTCTTAAGCAAGCCTACTTTGGCACTACTCTTAATACTAACTAATAGTTGATCTTCAGCTTGCTTAGTAATTGTAAAATCATCAGAACGGGAAGTTACTTCAAGAATTTTGACATTCTGTTTCAAGTTCAATTTGACACTTTGTGAAGCTTCGCTACCTTTACGAATCTGACCAAAATATAGTCGTGGAGGGTCGATATTAATTTCACGCTCAACAATTCCCTCTAAATTCAGAACTAAAACTGGTTGGCGCGGGTCATTTGACTCGATACGAATATCTTTACTTTTATAGCCATAAAAGCCCGATGTATCGAATGTTACGTGGATCAAAGTTGCCCCACCAGGTGCGATTGTTGAAGAATCTGCAAGTGCGGCAGTGCAGCCACAACCGGCTTGAAGCTGACGTAGGACTAGTGGCGCTTGACCAAGATTTTTTACTGCGAAATCATGCTTAACTTTAAACCCCTCACTCACTGTCCCAAACTTGTGAGTTACTGCATCAACATAAATCTGTGGCACGTTCTCCTGAGCAAAACACTGCACAGCGACAAGAGATAAGCAGGCAATTATTAGTTTGAGGCGATTTTTTATGGCCACGATTATTTCCCCCATCATGATCTACTTTTAGAATTAATGCTAACTAGGCGTTACTTTCTTCTTTAAATTTTTCAAGTAGTGCGTCGAGTAACTTAGTGTGCACATTGCCTGATATAAAATCGGGATGATCCAGAATCCGTAAATGTAGCTCGATATTAGTTTTGATTCCACCGATAATGCATTCCTTCAGCGCAACCTTCAACTTAGCGATCGCCTCGGAACGGTTTTTTCCATGTGCAATAATTTTTGCAATCAGTGAGTCATAGTATGGAGGTACGCGATAACGATCATAAAGCGCAGAGTCGACACGTATGCCAGGGCCCCCTGGTGCATGAAATCCAATAATCTCACCTGGCGAGGGTCGCAAGGTAAAAGGATCTTCCGCATTAATGCGTGCTTCAATTGCATGACCTTGAACAGTTACATCCTGCTGCGAAAAGGACAACTCTTTACCTGCCGCGATCCAAATTTGTTCCTTAACAATATCTGTACGAGTTACCATTTCAGTCACGGGATGCTCGACCTGAAGCCGTGTATTCATCTCAATAAAATAAAATTCATGCGAGTCTGGACTATACAGAAATTCCATCGTCCCAGCGTTGATATAGTTCATCGCAGACGCCAAACGAACTGCAGCTTCATGAATTTTCTTACGCACTGCCTCGGGCATATTTACCGCAGGCGTCTCTTCAATAATTTTCTGATAGCGCCGCTGCATCGAGCAATCGCGCTCACCTAAGTGCACAATATTTTTAGCCTTATCACCAATAATCTGAACTTCGATATGACGCGCACGCGGTAGAAATTTTTCAATATATATATGCGGGTCGTTAAACGCAGCTTCAACTTCACGTTTAGCTTGGTTAAAGGCATCAACAAATTCTTCTCTTCTGTGAATAATTTTCATGCCGCGACCACCGCCTCCAGCGCTGGCCTTGATCAAAACCGGAAATCCAATTTTCTCAGCCTCTTCCAGTGCTAGCTCCGGATCTGTTCCCGCTTCCTCGCTCCCAGGCACAGTTGGCACCTCATATTTTTTTGCCATGCGTCTTGCACTTGCCTTGTCGCCCATGAGCAGCATATGTCGCGCAGATGGTCCAATAAAGGTCGTGCCACACTGCTGGCAAATTTCTGCAAAGCGCGCGTTTTCGCTTAAGAAGCCATAACCTGGATGAATTGCCTCAGCCCCAGTTGATGCGGCCGCTGAAATAATTGCTGAAATATTTAAATAGGAATCTGTTGACGCGGCAGGCCCGATGCAAACGCTTTCATCGGCAAGCTTAACATGCAAGGCCTCAGCATCAGCTGTAGAATGAACGGATACAGTCTTAATGCCCAATTCATGACAAGCACGGATTACTCGCACCGCGATTTCGCCACGATTTGCAATTAAAACTTTACGAAATGGAGGCTGTAGCATGCGACTATGATTACAACCTATGCCGGCTCAATCCGAAACAGGGCTTCGTTAAATTCAACCATTTGCCCATCGTCGAGACAAACTTCCATAACTTTGCCTGTGACATCAGATTCAATCTCATTCATCAATTTCATGGCCTCGACGATACAGAGCACTTCGCCTTTTTTCACAAAGTTCCCGACTTCAACATAGGGTTTGGCGTCAGGTGCGGGGCGTCGATAAAACGTTCCAACCATTGGAGAGCGAACTTCTTTATATTCAGAAGACTTTTCAGCTTTTGTCGGCTTAGCCGCAGGACCCTTAGATTCTAAGCCATTTGTGGCACTAGGATTTACATTTTGATGTGAAATATTTTGTGGGCTAGCTACTGCTGGCTGGGCAGTGCTTGTCACTGACTGTTGGGTTATAGTCGGTTGCGAACCACGCTTGAGCTTTAATTTTTCACCGCCACGATCAAGCTCAAATTCATAAACATCATGGGTTCTTAATAAGCCTAGAAGATCCTCAAGATCAGTCAATCCAAGCGTGGAAGCAGCTTTATGGCTCTTCAATTTATCATTTCCGTCTTTCATAATCCTCAAGCGGGAAAGCTATTTTGCGAATTAAAAATTAGTCCCTAAAAGTTTTTATTCATGAATAAAAAACATACTTTAGGAACTGTGAATACTACCAGTCAGCGCATTAAGAAGTCGAGTGCTATTTCATACCCGATTGGTCCGAAACCAGCAATAATTGCCGACGAAATCTCAGCTGTTATTGAATGTTTTCGATAGGATTCACGCGCATAGATATTACTTAAGTGTACTTCAACAATTGGACAGGTAATCATCTCTAGCGCATCACGAAGCGCCACGCTTGTATGAGAAAATCCTCCGGGATTAATCAATATGCCTTTTAAATATTTCTGCCGGTCCAATTGGATTAATTCTTGAACTTTTTCAATCAAATCACCTTCATGGTTTGATTGAAAAAACTGAAGTTCCACTTGCTGAGTAACAGCTTTTTCGATGAGGCGCTGATTTATTTTATCTAAGCTAATCCCTCCGTATAATGTAGGGTCACGTAACTCTAAGAGATTTAAATTTGGCCCATTGAGGACAGAAATTTTTTCCATCTTCACTTGTCTAAATCATCCAGGATATCAGAAAAGTCAGCGTCGATATCGATTTCGCCAACGATTTTTTCAGCAGCAGGTTTTTTACTGACCGACTCAGGACTAGTTGCCTGTCGTGTTTCAGCATGCCCTGCCTCATTTTTACCTTGATCATGCCCCGCATTACTTGCTGCCTGTTCAGAAGATTCAGCGGGGCCCTCCCCAAGTAACTCTAAAAGTTTATCCAGTGCTGGAGATTCAACCCCGCGGGTACGTAATTCACGCAACTCTCGCACGCAGAATTCTTTCATCCCATCTAGATAAAATAAGCGTGCTAATTGTAAGCGCCCTTCAAAATTATTTGGATGATGCGCAAGCCCGCGAAAACAATATTCCCGCGCGAGGCTTCGCTCCTGAGCGTCCTCAGCAAGAAGTGTTGCTAGCTCTACGAATTCCTGAGCTCCAGGATTGAGCTTTAAGAATTCCTTAAGCGCTTTGATTCTTTCCTTGGCATTTACAACCATAATACTGAATAAAACAATTTCTAGCCTAAAAATGCAAACGGGTTTTGACTTTGTAAGTCAAAACCCGTTTAAAAATTACCAATAAGAGCTATTTTATTAGCAGTTATCTACAGAACCAAAAGTCACAGTTTGCGTGCTTTGCAGTGTGATACTATCCCCACTTCCAAGACGACCACGGACAGTAACTTTTACTGCATGTGTGCCGCTTGTAACTACATTACTTGAGCCAGTATATACTTGGCTAGGTGGCACGCCGTTAATAAATAATCCATTCACAGCAACCTCAGAGTCAGGTGCAGCTTCAGCATTGACGTTCAAAGTTCCAGTTTGAGATCCCGCTCCATCATTAATTTCAAACTTTACTGATTCAATTTTAAGTCTTTGAACTTTAGAAGTGTTTTTAATTTTGATTGTATACTGAGTATTTGTAAACGGCTCTGGGTCATCAGTAGTAGAGTCGCCATCGCAATCGCCAATTCTCGCAGTATCAATCGTTCCAAACTTTGAAGTTCCACCAGCATCAGTAAATTCCAGTGAAAGAATGCGAATATTTGCAGTATCGTCATCAGTTACACGGCCGCCCCCAAGTCCGCCACCGGCAGCACCAGCGAAACCATTAAAGCCTTCCGGAATCGTTCCAGTGCCAATAATCGTGGTTCGAGCAATTAAGTTATGGACTCCAGATGCACGACATTCGAAAACATAACTGCCTGGCCGTTCTAGACCCAACACACCACTCATCTGACCATTGTCATCTGTATGCTCAACACCAGTTGTTGGCTCCAGAATGGCAATCCCTTGTTCTGAGTCGCAAGTAATTAAAAGATTTTTAAGTGCACGGTTGCTTGGGTCTTGAGCAATAACTCGATAACCCGAAGTATCGCCGACAGCAACTTTTTCTGGTGCAATAATTGTTAACTGCGACCCAGAGGAGCCAGTCGAAGTGAAACGACCATCCTTACCAGTGCCGCTAGTCTCTGCATCATCGCTACCGTCAGTATTTCCCTGCGTGCAGGCAAAAAGTGTTGCGCAGATAGTAACAACAAATATCACACTGACTAACTTAATGTTTCTTAGTGCTTTGTGGATCATAACTCTCCGTTATTTAAATTCTATTCAACAGCCGCTTCGCCAGTTGATGAAGATGTAGTATCACCGGATGTATCGCCCGTTGATGACGATGTAGTCGATGAGCTAGCTTCAACAAAAATTAATGTATAATTTACAGGATTAGTCTCAAGTTCATCCCCTGCTTGCGTGATAGCTGTAACTCTGCAGGAAGCAACCATCTCAAAAGGCAATGGAGGAAGATCATTTAAATGATTAGAGATATAGTCTAAAACATCTGCAGTAACAAAGGGAACCTGCGCATATGCTTTAGTGCCAGTAATCAAACTGTTATTAGTGCCGCCACCAGAAGTGCTTGAACTTGCGCTAATCACAGCAGGAGAAATTACAGCTGTAAATGAAAAGGCGTCATCAGGAACGACTAAGCTCGAACCAGGAATATTATAACTACAATTCAGCGTAGTTGTCCGGATAAATTGATTAACTAAACGATTTTCAAGACCAATAAAACCACCTGCTCCCCCTGGAGTAGGAACGATAGTAGGTAAACCCTCGCCTGTATCGAGAATTTGAAAAATCGTGCCGTTGTCTCCTTCGCTACCTGTAGAATCAGCAAAAAATCCTAGTGCTAAAAATGACGTGCCTTGATCATTGCTAGATGCTGTGCCACATGCCGCAATGGTAGCAATCAATCCACCAAATACTAGCAATCCAAGTAATTTTTTTGCACTTGAAAATCGCATGATAAAATCCTCCGCAGTGTATAACTCTTTAAAGATTAAATTACATTAAACTTGGATCGAAACTACCCTCAACAATATGAGGAGTAATAAAGAACACTAGTTCGTCATCTCGCTTATCAACAAATGAATGCCTAAAAGCATACCCTAAGAAAGGAATGTCTTTTAAGAACGGCACGCCTTCAATTCGGTCTGTGTCCTCAATGCGATATACTCCACCAAGTGCAAAAGTCTGACCGCTCTTAACCAAAATCGATGACGTTGCTTCTCGGTTAACAGTTGTTGGAATATTATCGACTGACTTTGACCCGAATGTACTTGATGAGGCGCGCACATCTAAGAGCACGTAGTAGTCAGGAGATGCCTGTGGAGTAACACTCATTTCAATACCAACAGGTATTTCCTCGAAAGCCGTAGCACCGCCGCCAGAGTTAGATCCAGAACCGACTGAAACACTCGAACCAGAGGACGGCAAACGTACGCGAACCGTTTCCACGCTCTTAATTACTGCTTCCTTATTGTTCACAGTAGCAATTTGCGGCTTACTAATTACTCGAACCTTGCCTTCTGTTTCAAGCGCAGTAAGACGCGCTGCAATTTGTCGACTTCCATCAGCCGAGTCTAAAATTGCAGAAATAGCAGTTCCAGAATTAGGGCCAATCGCAGCTGGAAAGCTAAATGCGTTTCCGCCATTATCGCCCCGCACAAACACTGAATTTGGAAAATTATAGCCTAACGCATTGCCATATTGAGGTGCATTGGCGTTGAAAAAGTTCCACTGAAATCCGAGATCCCGCAAAATATTTCTTGAAGCTTCAACAATTTGAGTTTCCAGTAGAACTTGCGGAGTTCTTAAGTCGAGGCGCTTAATTAATTCCAAAACATCTGTCTGCGCACGCGCGATGTCTTTAATAATTAATTGGTTTGTACGCTCATCAGAAGTAATCGTTCCACGCTCGCTAAGTAGTGACTCAACTTGCTCCTTGAGGTCACTCACGCGCGCATAACTTACGCGAATATAATTTACGTCTAAGTCTTCTAACTGCTCAGCGGCACGTTTTGCCTCAGTTAAAGCCTTACGCTCGTCACGTAACTTATCAACTGGAGCAATACGAATCACATTTCCTTCACGGACTTGATCTAAGCCATTAGTTTTAAGAATTACATCAAGTGCTTGATCCCAAGGCACATCAATCAAGCGTAATGTAACTTTGCCCGCGACATCGTCACTTGCAATAATATTTAAATTCGAGACTTCAGCAATAATGCGAAGCGCATTGTCGATGTCAGTGTCTTGGAGGTCTAAAGAGATTAAGCGACCAGTATAGTGCTTTGATCCATCAGCTGAAATAATTTCGCTACCCGCTTCTTCACTTGGAGCAGAAGCTGCCGTCGTATCAGCGCCAGCTTGTGGTGCGGCGGCATCAGAAGTTGCAGGTGCTGCGGCTTCAGCAGGTTTCTGCTGAGCGCGTGCGCCAGGATTCATCGCCGTAGTTGCAGCTGTCTCGCCACCAACCGGATAAGCCTTCACAGTAATGCCTCGGCCAGTTGCAAGTGCTGAAAGCTTTACGCCAGCGTCGACAAACATTCTTAGCGCAGCATTTGCTCCCTCTTGCACAACTCGCGCAGAGCGAATTCCAGCAACAGTACTCTTTGGCGCAAGTAAAGGAGTCGCTGCTTGCTGCCCAACTGAAGCACCAGGAATTGTTAGCACGTATTCAGTTGGCGTTGTCTGAGTAAGCTGGAATGCAGCTTCATCAGAAAGCAGCACTTGAATTTCTCCAGGCGTTGCAATTGATTTATTAAAAGCCAATTGGTTAACGGTTACACCAAATGTGGTGGAAGCCATTTGCCCCTTGGTGTGATCTTCTGTCGTTGCAGAAGCTTGCTGCATCGATTTATCACTTGTTGAAGTTTTTGAAATTGTTGCGCATCCGCAAACAGCTACAGATATTGCACCAACTACAATTGTTTGTATAAAAACTTTGCTACCAGCACTCATGAATAGTAATTCTCCTCAGCCACGAGTTCGCGTCGAAACACATCTTCCCATCGACATAGGATTTATAAACGCGACTGCCTTAATAAATCCGATTCTAAAAAATATAGGTATAGAGCTTGTAGCTTGCAAAGCTAAGAGAGTAAAGGGGAAATTCTTTAATAATAATAATAAAAACCTACAAGGGCACTAAGTATTAGCCAAAAGAATTTAGCCTGTTTTTTGTGCCTATTTATTATTTAAAACTTCTTTAGTGTCCAGCGGCCGGCTGTTTTTTAACTTCTGTTTTAGCAGCAGGCGCAGTAGCAGGGCTTGCACTGACACGCTCAGATTCTTCTAAAAATCTAAAAGTTGTTGCGATTACACTAGCTCGAACGCTCGTCATCTGTTCTTCGTCTCGTGATTTTTTACCCGAACGATCTCCTGTCATAGTAAAATCATGTAAATTTACAATACGGTTCATGTGCCCAACTTCATCAAAGAACGAAGCGATTTGATGATATGTTCCAGTCACCTCCATCTCTACTGGCACCGAGGCGTAATAATCGAGCTTATCTTCCTCACGTGGCTTAAAAACTCTCATTTCAAGACCAGCATCACGCCCAACGTTAGAAATTTGCGCTAGCAGAGCATCAATTTCTCTCTTGTCGGGAAGCTCAGCCAGAGCTTTTTTCAATTCAACTTCAAGCTCAACTACTTCTTTGCGATAAACATCAAGATTCTTAGCAATCAATTCTTCTTTTGCTAAACTCGCACGCAAGCCAGTTGAGCCTTCGATTGCAGATTTTAATTCTTTAGTTTTTTCCAATTCAGGACCGACCAAAACAAACCACAAAAGTGAGCCTAATCCACAAACTGTCACGAGGAAAATTCCCAATTTGTATAACTCAGGAAGCTCCAAAATACGCTGTAATTTGCCTTCAGTTGTTTTCATGTCAAATCCCTAAATACACCGATTCGCAATAGTTTTTGCTTTATTTTTTAGCAGCTGCAGTATCACTGCCAATTTTTACCTGCACAGCTAATGCGTCTTTAAGTCCAACTTTTAAAACGAATTCTTTCACCTTCACGCCCTCCAACTCAAACTGCGTAGAATGCTGGAGGTCAACGCCAGTAAAATATTTTGATTTAGACAAATTACTCATAAAGGCAGAGATCGTCTGGTTATCAAGGGCCACACCGCTTAAGGTAATTCCCGTGTCGCGCTCCTCAAGTGACTTAATCCAAGCTTCTTTTGGAACTGACGTGCCGATTTCATCAAGGATGCGCACTGGGCCGCGCTTTTTTGCTTTTAAGGCTGCGATCGTCATTAATTTTTCACGCAACATTCGCTTCTTCTTCTCTAAATCAGAAACTTCAGCAGTAACTTTGCGCAGTTTATTTAATTGAGTCTCAAAGGTTTGTTTTTGCCCTTCAAGTAAAGCATTTTTAGTTGATGCATTTTGATAAAGAACAAAACTACTAATTGTCAGAGTAATGATTGAACCTACAAATAATAAAATTTGTAGTGCATGGCGCACTGCGAAATCAGGCTTCTCACCAAGCAAATTAACTTGAACTAATTTGTGATTAATTAATGTATCCGCCATAAACTAGTCTGCAGCCTCCAGGCTGTGTTTTTTATCGCCCTTGCGCCGTAAGGCAAGACCTAAACTGATTGCCACAGCTGATGAAATCTCTTTAAGAAACTCCGGGTCGAATTGATCGGGAATTTGCACTGCGCGCATCGCATCGATAATCTCACATTTTACGTTGACTTTCTTAGCTAGCGCCTGCCCTAAGCCTTTAGTCATTGCCCCACCACCAGAATAATAAACTGCATCGATCGTATTATCTGTGCCAGATGCACTCCAAAGAAATCCGATCTGACGCTGAATTTCACTAGAGATGTGCTCTGTTGTGCGTTCAATAATTTCCTGCACCTGTCCAGCATCAACACCTTCTTTAATCTGACCGATTTTAGCTTGGTCAGCTTCTGCTGCCGATAAAGATAAGGTCTCACAAAGCGCGTCCGTATATAAACGTGAGCCAACTGAGGCATCTCCACTAATTAACACGTCACCGTTAGAAATTAGCGTGACACTGGTAAATTTTGCGCCAATATCAACAAGGGAAATAGTCTGATTATTACATTCTGGATAGCTAATGATAAACATATTAGCCAAAGCAAAAGCATCCACATCGGCAATCACTGGCTCAAGTCCAGCAAGTTCAATTGCCTGAGTGTAACCACTAATTATATCCGTCTTCACCGCGACAAGTAAGACATCCATTGTGCCATTAGATTTTGTCTGCACAACTTGATAGTCCAAACGCACGGCATCAAGGTTATGTGGAATATAATTCTGCGCTTCAAAGGTCATTGCGTCTTGAAGCTGCTTTAAATTATGAGCGCTAACATTGATACGCTTGGTAAATACCGCCGGGCTAGGAATGGCAAAAGTTGCGCGCGTTGCAGTAATGCCGTTAGCTTCGATAATTGAACGAATTACCAGTGCAATATCTTCCGGCTTTGAAACAACGTTATTCTTTACGGCACTTGCCGGCGTAGGTTGTAAGCCTGCATTTTTTAAGATTGGCTTCTCACCACCGAGTTCAATTTCAACTACTTTTGTTGTGCTCGTACCAATATCGATGCCAACATAATCATTAGTAGTGCCACCTTTTCCCAGAGCAGATTTAATCAGTTTAGCAATCACAAATAATTCTCTTAATAAATGGTTTTAATTCGACCCAAATGTTGAGCTAGACTAGCATTGAATCTTATTAATAGTTAAGGCCTTTTTACATAGAATATATTGTCGGGCACTGCTCGATCTAACTTTAGGTTCCTTTAATGACTGTTCAAGCTAGGATATTTGCTGAATTTTTCAGTCTTGAGGTAGGTTATTAAATAGTGCCTAAGCCTAGATATTAGTTTTATTAATACAGATCATGACCATAACAGACAGTGCAACTCTGCAGCCAGCAAATCCCGATCAAATCTGTCTTGTAGCAATTCCTGGAATTAGTATTGAACTTTCTTATCGTGTCGACAGTTTAGAAAGCATCCCTGCAGTTGGATCAGAAGTATTAGTTGAAGTTGGAAGAAGCAAACGCCGCGGCTGGATAATTGGCTATCAAAATAAGTCGGAAATAGTAGACTTTTCCAAAAAAAAGAAAGTCGACCATCAAATTGCACTTTTCCCTGGAAATAACTTTGAATCAAAAACAAAGCATCAATCCGATTTAAAACCGGTCCTCAAATTTAAACCCGCTTGCCTACAATCACAAACACAACTGTTCCAATGGATGAGTGAATACTATGGTGTAACACTTGCAGAAATCTATGACACGGCCTTACCCCAACGTGTAAAAATCCCAAAAACATTTTTTCAAGTGCAAATTACAACGACAGGGAAAAAATTTCTTGAAGATCAATCCGCTTTTGAAAAATTTTCAAAGCGTTCGCCAGCACAAGCACAACTGTTAACTCAACTTGCTGCTAGGAAAACTCCACTCGATCAAACTGTCTTATTCGCAACAGTTAAAAAGAAGTCCGGGTTAAAAGCTTTGATCGATAAAAATTTAGCCGCTTATCTCCCATATATTCCAGCAATTGGGCCAACCTTGATTGAGGCTGATACGAATAGCGAAATCAAGCTCAATTCAGATCAAATTAACGCTATCACAAAAATTAATGTGGCAATTGACGAGCAACACTTCAACCCCTTTCTCCTACATGGCGTAACCGGTAGCGGAAAAACAGAAGTATATTTAAACGTAATTGAGCACGCACTCTCCCAGGGCAAGTCAGCCCTAGTTGTTGTTCCAGAAATTTCCCTTACTCCACAACTGTTAAGCCGTTTCACGAAACGCCTCTCGCAAACGCCCGTGGTGCTACATAGTCAGCTTAATGCAACTGAGCGCTGGAGCGCTTGGGAGGCACTGCTGCGCGGAGATGTCAGGGTGGCAGTCGGTGCGCGTTCTGCAATCTTTGCTCCAATGCAAAACCTTGGATTAATCATTATCGATGAAGAGCACGACTCTTCGTTAAAACAATCAGATGGACTGCGTTACCATGGGCGCGATGTCGCACTCAAGCGCGCACAAATTGAAGATTGCACAATTCTCCTAGGCTCTGCCACTCCCGCGTTTGAAAGCTTATTGAATGTCGAACGTGGAAAATATAGTCTGCTTGAGCTTCCCGAGCGTGCAACGCAAAGCACAGTTCCAAAGATTGAAATTGTAAATTTTGCGGCAATTCGGAAAAAAGACTGTCCCAGTGAGAACATCTCGCCTGAATTATTTAGTGCACTCAAGAACACTCTAGAGCAAAAGCAACAGGCAATTGTACTTTACAATCGGCGCGGCTTTTCAACTTATTTACAATGTGAAACTTGCACAACCGTGATTAGCTGTAAGCACTGTTCAATCCCCTTGACCTTGCATCAACAGGGCAATTTCTTACTCTGCCACTACTGTGGTTATCGTACAAAAATCATCGAGCTCTGCCCAATCTGCCGTGACCCCAAACGTACACTAGCGCAAACAACAGAAAATGATCATGAAACTTCCGCCAAGAAAAATGCTGAGCCGAAAATAGGTCAATTACGTCAACGTGGCGGTGGCACTGAGCGTGTGGTTGAAGAACTTGGCATACTTTTTCCTGCCGCTCGAATTGCGCGGATGGACCGGGACTCGGTCAGCAATCATAAAATCCTTAACGAGCTACTAGGCAAAATGCATGGCCGTGAAATTGATATTTTAGTTGGCACGCAAATGCTTGCTAAGGGCCATGACCTACCTGGCGTAACTTTAGTCGGCGTGATTAATGCTGATGTCGGACTTAATCTACCTGATTTTCGCTCCTCGGAGCGTGTCTACCAATTGATTGCACAGGCTGCCGGACGAGCAGGCCGTGGGAATCACCCGGGGCGAGTGATTGTTCAGACCTTTCAGCCAAACCATCCTACAATTGTTGCACTGCAAACTGGTCGCTATAAAGCCTTTGCGCGTTATGAATTAACTCAACGTAAAGAATTATTTTACCCACCCTTCACGAGATTACTGCGCATCATCGTATCTGCACCGAAACTCGAAAATGCCGTTAGTTACGCAAAGAAAGTTGCAGAGTTCTTAAGTCAGTTTCATACATCAAAACAAACAGCTGCGAGTAATCCCTTACAAATTATTGGCCCAACACCAGCTCCGATTGAGCGCTTGCGTAACCGCTATCGCTTACATTTTTTAATCAAATCAAATTCCGTGCGCTTAGTTTCTGAACTCGCACGAAGCCTAAGTGAGTGGCAAAATACAATTAAAGGTCATAAGGATACGCGGATGGCGCTCGATATCGATCCCTACGAGATGCTTTAGAGTGTAACTACTCAGCGTAAGAAAAAATCCGCTTCTCCCACAAGGCGATTGTAAGCTCTAGCAATGCGGCAAATAAAGCAATTGTAAGCATCAAGGCTAAAATTATCGAATGATAATAACGCTGGTCAATCTTTGAGAAACTCTCTCTGACCATGTCATCCTTCATATCGACACCTAAGACCGCAATCGAATTTCCCTGCTTGTCTTTAATTGGTGCATAGCCTGTTAAAACTACATCCCACTTATCAGCGATGGTAATATCTTTATCGGCACTGGGCCGTTCGAAAGCCTCAAAAGCCGCAGGGAATTTTAGTGATTCCTCAAAAATTGTCCCTGGACCGACTGGAATTTCGATACCTTCAAGTTTACCATCACCGTTGCGATCTAGCTCAGCGACACTGTCATAGGTATCATCTTCAACTACAAATTCAAGATATTTTGGGTCATTTGAACGTTGCATGATATAAATAAATTCAACGCGACTAACACGCTGCTTAATCATCTTTAAAATTCGCGCAAGTAAACGACTGGCCTCGTTACCGTAATCAATTTTTCCACGGACCTGTTTAACTAAATTAGGATCGATCAAAAGTGTTGAAGTTTGAGCAAAATTGGTGAGCTTTTCGGTGAGCTCATCGACAATTGATTCTTTGGCGGTGCTCCTTAGCGTATGCGAAGTAAAAGCCAATGCACCAAACATGAGGACTAGCAGTAATGTGCACACGGCAAAAAATTCTTTACGAAAGGCAATTGCAAATCGGGCTTTTTCTAGCCAGGAATACTTACAGGCAGAAACGGCTAAATTCTTGATGTAGCGATGTAAATCTAGTGCCATTTCGCCGGCTGATTGATAGCGCTCTTCAATATTTTTATTGAGCGCCTTTAAGCAAATCGCCTCAAGCTGTTTAGGCACAAGCGGATTAATTTGACTCGGTGGCGTGGGGTCTTCGTTGACAACGCGAATTAAGGTATCAAACACAGAACCGCCATTAAATGGAGGACTGCCAGTTAATGCGCAATAGAGAATTCCCCCGAGGGAGAAAATATCTGAACGGTTGTCTAAGCCGGAATTTTTTTCTTGTGCCTGCTCGGGAGACATAAAGGCCGGACTGCCCACAATGCCTTGCGCGATTTTTTCGTGTTCATTTAAGAAGGCATCTTCCGTGTTGTTGCTTTTGGCAACACCAAAATCCATGATCTTGGGCACACCTTCCGGTGTAATTTGGATATTACCTGGTTTCAAATCGCGATGAATGATTCCGTGGGCATGTGCATAATGTACTGCACGACAAATTTTAATTACTATCTTTAGAAGTTGATGATCGGTTAATTCGCGACTGGAAATCACCTCAGCTAAAGTCTTGCCCTCAACATACTCCATCACGTATGCAGAGCGATCCTGAATTTCTATTAATTCAAAGACGCGGACAATGTTAGGGTGTTCAAGATTGGCTGCGATGTGCGCCTCCATTTGGAAACGCAACAGGTTAATTGGATTTAAATCGACTGTGGAGTGTAAAGTTTTGATTGCAACGTTTCGACCAAGCTTGAGATCGCTTGCCAGATAAACGCTGCCCATCCCACCGCGGCCAATCAAACGCTTAATAATATACTTCCCGGCCAACTCGCGGTTGAGCTCAGAAACGTCATTAGCTAATACTTCTTGCGCCTGATTTTCCTGCATGGAGCCTTAATATATAGGCCATAGGACATTAATCTAGTAAAAAAGTCAATTATACTAGCCGCTATTTTGTTGATTTTGCAGGTTTTTCAGTGACTTAGATCGATCGAATGTATTGTTCCATCAAGCCGCCAAAGTCTCCATTCGACATAAAAACAATCACATCTCCGGGACTTTGAAATTGCAGCAAAAACTCTCTGATCTCCTCCACCGAACTAAAGCTAAACCCGTGCTTGCCTTTTGCTTTTAGCTTTTCGATTAGAAGCTCCACATCGAGTGCCTTAGTCTCAAGCTCAGCCTTGGCATAACCACTAGCATCAGAAACTTTTTTTACCACAGCCACATCAGATGCAGAAAAAGCTTCTGTATAGGCCTCCTGAAAAAAAGCACGGCGACTCGTATTTGAGCGCGGCTCAAATACGGCAATGAGCCTTCGTCCAGGATAATTTTCTTTTAAACCTTTAAGCGTCAGATCGACAGCAGTCGGATGATGCGCGAAGTCTTCAAGGACAGTAATGCCATTTTTCTCATCAATGATTTGTTGACGACGGGCAACGCCACGAAACTCTGCAACTCCATGCCTTATTTTCTCAGCACTTAATCCCAAGCACTTACCAATGCTTGCCGTGACAAGTAGATTTAGCGCGTTATGCGGCCCTGTTAATCTGGTTTGCATTACAAGGTTCTGACCGTCCAGTGAACACTCCAAAGTTTGCCCTCCGGACTCAAGTGACGTTCTCGAAACTAAACGGAAATTTGCACTTGGACTTAAGCCATAAAAAAATACTTGGGCCTGGATTTGATTTTCAGAAAATAACTGTGAAACTTGGGCGACAAGTTTTGGGTCATCTGCATTTACAAAAATAGCGCCCGCCTTCGGCACGCGCTTGATCAGTCGATTAAATTCAGTGCGAATTTCATCAAGTGATGCATAAATATCGCCGTGATCAAATTCAATGCTTGTAATCACTAAAAAATCTGGCCGGTATGAATGGAATTTCGGCCACTTCGCAAAATAAGCGCTGTCATATTCATCGCCTTCAAGCACAACCGTACGTTTACTGACTTCAAGTTCTGTATCAACTACACGAATACTTCCAGGTAAGTTTAGCGGAGCGCCGCCAATAAAATAGCCCGGCTTTAAGCCAGCAAGATCTAAGAGGGTTGCAATTGCTGCAGTTGTTGTTGTTTTTCCGTGCGTGCCGCTGACTACAATTGACCTTGGGCAAAAATCTCTTTCGCCAATTAGAAGTGCGGCAAAGACTTCGGGCATCGAAGCATAAGGGATTTTTTGCTTGAGCGTGAAATCAACTTCAACATTGTCACTGCGAATGCTGTTACCGATCACTACCAGGTCAGGCTTAATCTTAAAATTATCTAGAGAAAACCCTTGATATAGCGCGCTCGTCAGTGAACGCACATAAGGTCCCATCGGTGGGTAAAATGCTTTATCACTTCCCGAAATTTGATAACCAAGTTGCACAAGCAATGCCGCCACAGCAGCCATGCCCGTGCCGCAAATTCCAATTAAATGAATTTTTGCTCCCGGGGATAATTTTTTAATCTCAGCTACACGCTGAAGCGATGCCTGATCTAATTCTGGAATTGAAGTCATAAAAAGAAAGTCTAATTAATTTCTAAAACTTCCAAATCCTCAGCTGCACAAGCATCCCAACCAAGATTTGTTTTTAATGTGCTGGAGAATGCGGAAATAGCTGCCGGTTCACCATGCACAATGCGTGTATAGCGTGGAGTGCCGTGTGCGGATTTGGCCCAGCGTAATAACTCATTTTTATCAGCATGTGCCGATAGACTTGAAATTGTTTCAACATGGGCGCGCACCGGAACATTGATTCCGAAAATTTTAACTTCTCGCTCTCCGGACTGAATAATTTCGCCACGCGATCCCGCGGCCTGATAGCCAACAAATAAAACTGTTGTTTCAGGATGTGGAAGCCAGTTTTTTAAATGGTGCAAAACGCGCCCACCCGTAGCCATGCCACTGGCTGAAATAATTATTCGTGGCCCCTCTAAACTATTCAAGCGCTTTGACTGATCCTTGGTTTTCGAAAATTGCAACGCTTTAGGCTCAAGTGGGTCTTTTCCACGATTCATTAAAGCTAAAGCCTCACTATCAAACTGCTCACTATACTTACGATAAATTTGCGTTGATTCAACAGCCATTGGGCTATCAACAAACACAGGAACTACTGGAATCTTGCCCTCAGACTCAAGTTTGGAAATTGCATAGAGTAAGTGCTGTGTGCGACCTAAGGCAAATGCAGGAATAATCAGTGGGCCACCTCGTGCAATCGAATTTTTAATTGCCCCAGCAAGCTCAGCATCCCCTTGGTCGGCTGCATGTAAGCGGTCTCCATAGGTTGATTCACAGATTAATAGATCTCCAATTTCCA
>JAEUWB010000027.1 GCA_016786595.1 bacterium
AATTAAAATGAACTACTTCCTGGCTCTTGATACAACTTCGCCAAATTGCTGCGCGGCGCTACAGGTGGGAGCAGAGATTTTCACCCGTGAATTTGCTAAACCTGCAGAATCTCTCGCTACCGAAGTCGAAGAACTTTTACTCGCTCAAAATCTTAGCTTTCAGAATCTCTCTGCAATTTTAGTAACTAATGGCCCAGGCAGTTTTTCTGGAATACGCATCGGCCTTGCTAGTGCTGCAGCCCTAGCACTCGGAGCAAAACTGAAAATTTACACAGCCTCCGCACTCTTAGCACAAACGCTGAGCATCGCGAGTAAAGAGCGTTTAATTATTTCAACGATTAATGCCAATGAAAATGAGGTTTATTTGGCAGCTTATCTTACAGAAAACTTTAAAGAGCTTGCGCCAGCACAAGTTGTTGCCAAATCCGCATTACGTGATTTGGTGCTTAAACTTGAAAACCAACTCGGCCTTAAAGCTCAGATCCTGTCTGACCAGAGCTCTAAATTAATCACTGCGGGACTATTTCGCGCCCATGCTAGCGGTTTAGCCTACCCAGAAGAAACTCAATTAGAACCGCTCTATCTCAAGGCAGTTAACGCAAAAACGCTAGCAGAAAGGGCCTAATTGTCAGTGTAATAACAAACATATTGACTCTCCGAGTTAAGTTGGCTAGAACAGACCCACTTCGGCACAGTCCCTGTCGCCGCAATAATAATCCAAATATACCAATCTTTTTTTGTAATTAACATTTCACTACATCATCTAAGGACAATCGATAGCACATGAACCTCTCAGAGCTTAAAAAAACCGCAATTACCGACCTCACCAAAATTGCTAACGACTTAAACATCGAAAACGCATCAAGCTTACGCAAACAAGATCTGATTTTCGCAATTCTTGAGGCTCAAGCCGCTAGCGATGGCCAGATTTATGGCGCAGGCGTACTTGAAACCTTGCCCGATGGCTTTGGATTTCTCCGCTCACCTGACTATAACTACTTACCAGGCCCAGACGATATCTACGTATCGCCGGCGCAAATTCGCCGCTTTGGCCTACGCACCGGAGACACAATTTCTGGCCAAATTCGCCCACCCAAGGAAGGGGAGCGCTACTTTGCACTACTCAAAGTTAACGATGTTAACTTTGAATCTTCTGAAGGCGTAAAAGATAAAATTCTTTTCGATAACTTAACCCCACTTTATCCTAATCGCCGCATTAAGCTTGAAGCTGCAGCTGAAGATTATTCAACACGCATCATCGATTTAATGTGCCCGATCGGCTTTGGACAACGTGCCTTGATTGTCGCACCACCACGCACCGGTAAGACAATTTTGATGCAGAAAATCGCTAATGCAATTACCAAAAATCACCCCGAAGTGGTTTTAATTGTACTCCTAATTGACGAACGCCCAGAAGAAGTAACCGATATGTCACGTAACGTTAAAGGCGAAGTCGTTAGCTCTACGTTCGATGAACAAGCTACACGCCACGTGCAAGTCGCAGAAATGGTCATCGAAAAAGCTAAGCGCTTAGTCGAACATAAAAAAGACGTAGTGATCTTACTCGATTCAATTACCCGCCTTGCCCGGGCCTATAACACAGTTGTCCCAGCTTCCGGTAAAATCCTTTCTGGTGGTGTGGACTCAAATGCTCTGCATAAGCCCAAGCGCTTCTTCGGTGCTGCAAGAAATATTGAAGAAGGCGGCAGCTTAACAATCATCGGCACGGCTCTTGTCGATACCGGCTCGCGCATGGATGAAGTTATTTTCGAAGAATTCAAAGGCACAGGCAACATGGAATTAGCCCTTGACCGTAAGCTCGTCGAACGCCGCTGCTTCCCAGCTATCGACCTCAATAAATCGGGCACCCGTAAAGAAGAATTACTTCTCCCCGATGACTGGTTGCAAAGAATTTGGCTCCTACGCAAAGTGCTCAATCCATTAAACGTTGTCGACGCAATGGAATGGCTCCTCGATAAAATGAAAGGCACTAAGTCTAACCAAGAATTCCTCAACATGATGAAAGGCGGCTAACCTACCTTTCTTTCGCGAGAAAGAAAGGTAGGCCCAAAGAAAGCGGTAAGCTTTGTTTGGGTAGTTTTGACCGTTGCGCGTATAGCGCAACTAACTAACTCAGCGCGAGAAAGCAGTGTTAGCTAGACCTAGTCCATGAAAGGACTAGGTCATGCAGGCCCAAAGAAAGCGGCAAGCTTTCGTGCTGATGTCATCCTGAGGGGAGCGACGAGCCATTTATGGCGAGGAGAGCAGTCGAATGGATCTCCAGAATAATGATCTTGGTATTTTTCACTGTCAATCTCAATGCTTAGGAATTTTAACTTTCAAGAATTTCCTTATTTCGCTGATCCTTAGTATTTAACTCATACAGAAGTTCAAAATTTAATACGGGTAGATTTTTCTTTACTCTCGCAGAGAGGTTAGAACGTTCCTGTCTCTGGGAGTGAAGTGATGACTAAGGTTTTAACCTGAATTCTAAGCTGTAACTTTCAGAAGGAGACACATTTGCGTGAAGACAAATCACAATCAAAGCAAGCGCGCGAGCGCCAAGCATTAGCCTGTCTAATCAAAAATGGGCTACTGTCTAAATTGCTTGGACCATGGGTCACAATTCCATCCAATCGCGAGTTAATCATTTGCGGTCAGGAAAGCGATCTGCGCGGTCCACAAGTCTACTTCGTTTCTTACGAGAAATGGAGAATCTCGCTGTACTTAAGGCCAGTCTGGGACGAAGCTACAAATGAGCTAAGTTTTAGAGTGGACCTGCGACCAAACTATGGGGAGGAAATTGAAGAGGGTTATGCGTACGTTGAGAGAGATGGACAAAGGATGTGCATTACGCACGGGACGAAACCTGGATGGCGTAGCCGAGCGCGGAAGTGGCACTGGCCGCTGCACTGCGTGGAAAACGCAGCTGCTGAATCTGCAGCATAGCTCAGGAATGTTTCTTGGGCGTTACACATCAGAGCGTAACACATTAGATCAGTGCAGCTCACATGCATGTGAATTTAGTACAAGGATGTACACTGCACTTCTCAAATACAATGCAAAGGTTTAATGATCACTTCAGTCTCTCTTTATAACAAAGAAATTCCAGAGCTTAGAGCTGCTGATTTCCCTCAGCTACAGCTTGCGCCTCAGCTTTAGCTTGCGGCTCTGTTACTGTTTCTACTTTTGACTCTACCGCAGAGGTTTGAGTAACCGACTTTACTTCAAGAGTATAATCCTGAACTGCCTGCTCAGGGTAACTTAACTTATATTCAACAAAATATGTGCCATCGCTCGGGATTGTAAAAGTATCTGACTTTCCGCCAGAACCACTGCCAAAGGACTTCTCTAGAACTTTTTGCTTGTAATCGTCAAAGACCTCAACGCGGAAAAACCCTGTAGTTTCTTTACCTGGAATAAAACCAACGAAATACTGCTCCCCAGCTTTGGCGTTGAAGGAAAATGTGTCTGAATTATCTGGCCCACCTAAGTGGTTTGTCTTGTAGCGCTTGTTAACCTCAAGTGCTAAAGCCGTTTCGATGTTGTCTCCGGCATCTTTGGCACTATCTAAGTCGCCTTGATTAAGGGCGGTGAGTTTGAAAGTTGCGTGATCTTTATTTACACCGTCATATTCACTGCCGATTAATACATAGTAATCGCCAGGCGTGCCGACAGCAGCTTTTATTTTTTTCTCAGCAAATTTTCCGCCAATGATTTCTTCATGGCTGATATTAGTACGGTCTGGCCCTGAAAATTTTGCGCCAAAATAGGGCATGTCATTCTCTGTGGTTTTATCGCCGTTAATATTAATGCCTTTTTCTAAAGTCTTGATTGTCAGTTCAAAGCCTTGGCCCGGAGTGCCCGAAACTTTGAAGTAGTCATACTCACGAGGCTTTTGGTGGTGGTCGAGGCGGTATTCGACGTCAGGCTTAATCTCCACAGCCGTTTCAAAGCTATCACCGCCACGAATTTCCGTGCCATAAATGGCTTTGTCCTTCTTGATCACAAAAGACTGCTTGGTTGCTGCTCTAAGTGCAGCTGCAAGTTCCGTGGCGTTTTTGGCCGGGAAATATGTGCCGCCACTTACATTAGCAACGCCTTTAAGCTGCGACTCGGCTAAGGCGTTAACATTAAATCCAACCGTGTGCACGCGCACCTTAAAGCCCGAGGCAATTAAATCTTTAACAGTTTGCTCCGGATTTCCGCCGCAAGTCTCTTCACCGTCACTTAAAAGAATAATGATTTTCTCTGACTCACGAGCGACAGGGAAATCATTTTTTGCTTGTTGTAGTGAATAAGAGATTGGCGTGTAGCCTTTAGGATTAATGCCCGCAAGAGTTGTCGAAATAGTACTTTTTGCAGCCTTGTCCAGTGGCACTGAAAGCTCGGTATCAGTGCAACTTGCTTGCTTGTCACTTTGCGCAACACGGTGAGCGTATACGCGAAGGCCGACAGGAGTGCCTTCGGGGATTTCTCCGAGTGCGCCAGTAATTGCTTGTTTAGCTGCGTCGATTTGTTTGGTGCCACCCGTGACTTGGGTCATCGAGCCTGAGGCATCAAGAATAAACAGGACATCTGTTTGGGCAAGTGTAGTTGAAGAAATCAAACCAAAAAGCACTAAAACTAAAATAATACGCTTCATTAAATCCCCCGTTAAGTGGAAGTAGTAGAAAATCAGTTATACCGTTTTATGTCAGCGAGAAATATTGGAAAAGTCCTAAGGCTATCAGGCTTTTAAGTCACTGCGTTCATTCAGGTTGTTTTATTATAAAAACCCTATATAATTGGCCACTTAAGTCGATTACCTGACAGTAAGTAACAGCACTTAGTTCATTCATATTTTTTCTTGAGTAGATAATAGTTTATCCCCCTCTCACAGAGAGTATTTCAGGTATTTTTTCCTAGAGGGGAATTGCAAAAAGGTTTTAGAGCCTTCGTGGCTCAACAATCAACACAAGCCCACTCGAACCTAAACCGCCAGTTTGCCCAAAAGGTAACGGCGAGGAGAAAATAAGAATGCAAGGAACATTCCTTAGTGACGCGTTTCGGCGCGCGATTGATGACAATAACGCTGGCTTGGCGGGCGTTCTCAACCAGTACGGAAGCGTTGAGCTTCCCATGACTCTTAAGCAAGTCGCTGCGGGCTTGCACGGCGCCCCGGCATTGATGAGTTTTTTGCCGCGGTGGTCGAGTTACGTCGACCCCGATAAGGGGCTCCGTATCGCCGGCCGTCCAATCGAGGAGGTCGCTCATGACCCCTTCGAGGCAAACATTCTGAGGCTACTTCTCGGGCGAGATCCTGAAGATGCGGAAGTTCTTGAACTGCAACAAGAACTTGAAGCAAGAATGATGTCGTTTCCGAGCTGTGGCGCCTACCAAGGTGTTGTTGGCATGCCGACGCTCTTTGATCGCTCGGCTGATCCGATGACAATGCTTGCCGCGCAGCTCAACGTTGTATCGTCCTTCTCTCGAATGTCAACGAAGACTCGTGAGGGCAGGACAAATGAGCTCGATTGGCAAACGCGTCTTGAGGACATGCTCGATGTGCTGGCGATGCTTCTCGTCGCGGGTCCACTTTGCGCACGTCGCGTCTGTGAGCACCCGGCGATGGTTGAAATCAAATGGCACGGCAGTTTTGCTAA
>JAEUWB010000028.1 GCA_016786595.1 bacterium
ACTCAACCGCATTCATAACTTAAGCCCCAGGTCCAAATACACGGGCCAGGTTTTTAAGCGAACGTGAGATCTATAACAGAAAGCCGTGCGGGTAAAAATGATAAAAGTTTAATTTTAGTTGAATAAATTATCGAATCACACATGGACTTAATAGGAATATCGTGAACTAACTGTTGCTATTCGGCTGATTCAATTTATATTTTGCAGTATACAATAGTATTCAAATAGTAAATTATAAATATTAAATTATATGACAGATTTTATATTCAAAACTGACGATCAAACCCTCAAAGACCTATCTTCAAGCGTGCAGAGATTCTCAGAAAGCACAATCAAAGGTGGTCAGTTTAAGCGAGAAGAATTTCAAGCGATGGCCAGCCTCGGACTTACTGGGGCAAGTATTACTGAAAATCATGATGGTTCCGATCTATCAGCTTTAGCAATCGCAACTATCATCCAAGAGTTGGCACGCGTAGACTTAGGCCCTGCAATTTATTTGTCAGTGCATCTGATGGTTGCAAAATTAATCGAACGCGGAGATGTCCACGGAAAACATGCACAGACAATTTCTGCAATGGCACGTGGTGAGTTACTTGGTACCTTTTGCTTAACTGAGGCTCAAGCTGGATCAGATGCGCGTGCGCTCCAAACCCAAGCAAGCAAAAGCGGGAATGACTGGGTTTTACGTGGAGAGAAGATTTATATCACCAGCGCTGGATTTGCCGATATTTACCTTGTCTTTGCAAAAACAGCCGGCGGGATTTCCGCTTTCGTCGTCGAGAAAAACTCTCCAGGAATATCATTCGGACCACCCGAGAAAAAGATGGGTTGCGAGGGGTCACCAATTGCGGTTGTGACATTCGAAGAATGTCGCATTCCAGATTCAGCGCTCCTCGGAGAATTAGATCAAGGCTTTAAGCTAGCAATGACTGGATTAAATGGTGGGCGTATTAATATTGCAGCTGCAGCTTGTGGGGTTGCAGCAAGTGCAATTGAAATCGCTCGCAAGCACCTACTCGAACGTAAGCAATTTGGTAAAGCATTAGCCGAGTTTCAGGGATTGCAATTTATGCTCGCTGAAATGCTAACTAAGCAACGCGCTGCAGTCCTACTAACTCGCGATGCCGCGCAAGCACTCGATCGCAATGAACGCGCTAACACTCCTGCGGGGATGGCTAAATATTTCGCTTCAGATGCGGCGATGTCGATTACAACTGATGCCGTGCAATTACTTGGTGGCGCTGGATATCTAGCAGATTACAAAGTTGAAAAACTAATGCGCGATGCCAAAATGCTACAAATCGTAGAAGGTACAAATCAAGTACAACGGATGCTAATCGCGCGCGAAGCCTTAGATTTTTAAGTCAAAAAGGGAGGCAAGTTTCCCTGCCTCCGGCACTCAGTCTAATTGTGATTGAATTCAATCAATTCGGTACCCACGCCCGCTTTGTTAATTTCCAGTATTTTGCCGACACCGGGAGCGTAATATTTTGTCTCAACACTCTCGGGATCAAGTGGCGTAAAATCCTTTGTAACCAAGCATGTTCCCTGACAGGTCGCGCCTGGAGTAATCTCACTGCCAGTAATACTTAAAACTTTAGCTACATCTTCTGCGTCAGTATATTTGATTTCTTGACGATAGGTTTGACCAACCACGGGACTGCGGTACATCAATATACCGGGCAATGCTCTGTAAGCTCTGACCACGATCCGCTGTATTCAGCTTCAAGCAGCAACGCGAGTTCTAGTCCAGGGGAAAGTTCGTGAGCTCGCTCCGGTCCACGGCGTTTTTCTTCAGGCGTTCGATAGCCGCGCACTATGTTCGATTGCTCAACCTGCTCTTCTGCAAAGGCTCCTAGTGGGAAAAAACATGAAAAGAAAAAGTATCCAAGTAAAATTTGGAATCTACAATTCACTGCACGTTTACTTATGAACTAAGCGTTCACGCCAGTTGAGGTAGCCCTGAGGATTTGTCCACTGCGAACGTCCCCAATTCGTATCGAGGCAATAACTGAAAATCCTTTCACCGTAATTTGAAAATTGCGGCGAAAGATTTCCAAGCGCTACCTGAGTTCCATCAACTGCAAAACGAGGATTGCTCGTCATGTAAGGGACCATACAGCGCAATCTACGGATAAGTTGAAAGTCTCCCCGCACGAACTTACCGATATTTTTCTTGGTTTCTTCAAAAGCCATTGAGGCTAAATCCATAATTTGCGGCACATCCAGTGGAACAAAGGGCGGAATCACGACACTGCCTGCCCCATGTTTACGGTAATTCTGTAGCGCTTGCACCGCAAGATTTAGGATTTCTTTCGGTGTGGTTTCTCGTCCAACCCCAGAGCAAAGATGAAAAAATTCTTCGGGGTTACCGTCCCTGGCACTCAGCTTGGTGATACCATCTGCAACATAATCAACTGGAACAACGTCAAAGGGCGTATGCGGGATACCCGGGACCACGTTCAGCAAACCTTGAACGAGCAACCGCGCAGGAATATAGATCACATTAAATGCCGAAGTCTCACCAGTAACACTGTCTCCGACAATCATGCTCGGGCGATAAATTTTTAATTTCAAATACTCCCGCGCTGCAAGTACGTGCTCTTCCGCACGGGCTTTGGATTCTTCGTAGCCATTACGAAAAAGCCCTTTCAAGTAGAGATAGGAAGGTTGCACAGTATCTTTAGTATCCCCTGCAACATAAGCTGTGGAAATATGATGAAAAGCAATGCGCGAACCTTGAAGCTCTGCAGCATTTTTTGCCAAGTCAATGACGTGGTCTGTGCCAGCAACGTTTGTTTTCCATGCTGCATGGAGCGTTTGCGCAAGCGAAGTTGAAGCCGCGCAGTGAAAAATCTCCCTCGTTTCTCGAGCTAAATCTGCAAATTGCGACTCTGACAAACCAAAGCGGTTACGCGATAAATCGCCTTCAATAATCCGAATGCGCCCTTTCCATTGTCGGGTGTCGGCTGACCGCATCGCCGATTGCAATATTGTCTCGACTCGCTTTACAGCGGGTTCACGCTTTGAAGACCGCACCAGCAATGCAAATTCTTGGTCCGGGCGTGAGACAAGTAGCCTACCGATGAGCTCTCGCCCTAAAAATCCAGTTGAACCAGTAAAAAAAATCATAATGCGATATCTACTTAGGAGTTGGCCCTTGATATGGCTCACTTGGTTCTTCGCCGAGATAGCGCTCGTTCCAGGGTTTGGTTTCTTGTTGTCCGAGAATTGATTCTTCTGTTTGCTTTCGTCGAAGCTCATCAATCTCGATCTGCTCCGCTGTTGGGCCTTGTGGGCTTCTCACGACAATCACGCGGGGCTTAGGACTCGAACAAGCTAAACAAAAAAAGACTAGGATTAGGGGAAAAATAATTTTATGCATTTGGCCTCTATGAACAAACTATGCATTAAGTTAGTGTGCAAATCAATATACTAAATGAATCGAGCATGATGATGAAATTTCTTAAAACATTTTGGCTCTTGTTCCTGATTTTAACTGCATTTTCCTGTCATAGACAGTATCAACTTCCCCCGGAGGAAAGCATTCTAATTGACCACAATTTTCAACCGATGCAAAGCAATCGAGACGAATCTGAGTTTAAATTTATGTATGCCGGCAAAGTATATGGAGTAAAGCCGCAGGCGCATTACGAACTTCGCGGGTTGATCGTCACTACAAATAACATTTATGCCTTTGATGACATATATCATGACGAAACTTCAGTTGACCTCAAAGATATCTGTGTCGTGTGGGGAACAAATCTACGTGAAAAATTATATAAGGGAATAGAATTTTGGAGTGAACCCTGGACTTGTAATTGGAAAACGAAGGACGACGATTTATACGCTGAATTTCGCGGAGATATGATTTCTAATAATCACCTGCTTGCAAGCGACCCTGCAGTTCAAGAAAAAATTCGCTCACTAGGTTTCGGCGATCAAGTTAAAGTAACTGGGAAACTTGTTGACTATTATCCTGCCGGACAACCTGACAGAGCTAGAAAGTCGAGCTTAATTCGCACCGATGAGGGTAACGGCGCATGTGAGGTATTTTTTGTAGAAAATATTGAAATTTTAAAAGCCCCAAATGAGATCTGGAGAAAACTTTTTAAACTCGGTCAGTGGGGATCAATCGCCACACTACTTGCAATTGTCGCACTATTTATAAAAAATCCAGGATAGCTTACTGCCAAATCCGCTGGTAAACGCTCCACTTGCCCTCAGAAAATAATGGCAAGAGGCGCTCTGTATATTTACGGTCTTTAGTATCGAGCATAGCTTTTAATTTCTGCCGATCTCTTTGTTTTACGAGTACATACTCTGGGTGTGAAGCAACAGTTTCAGAAATAATTTCGTCAAAAGAAGATTCCAAGACATAGCTATTTTGCAAGTGCACCGAGGCGGGCGATCCGAAAGGGAAATTGAGCTCTATGCGCCCACCAGGTGAGTTTTTCGCTGCATATTCATGGATACGAAGCATCGCTGTTTCTAGCGATGCAGCAGAATTCAGATGGGGTAGAGCTAAAAGCGAGAAAATCAATAAGGCGCTAACGCTTGAAGATGCAAAATAAAAAAATTGCCGTCGGCTTAAGTGTTCTAAGCTCAGCGCCAAAAGGACAGCTAACGCTGGTATTCCGGGCAATACGTAGGCAATTAAAATATTTCGCGAAAACGTAAAAAAACATAGCGGCACAATTGCGCAAATAACACAAAAAGTGATGAAGGGGGGCTGCGCCCTTAACTGTTGCAATAATTGTAGAGATAAAACACTGCCCCACTTCGGCATGCTTTGTATTAATTTAATTCCCGCAATCAATCCCCAGGGAAGTGAAGCAATTAAAGCATAAAGCCAAATTGTGCCATACCAATGCGGATGTCCCGTGCCATAGCGGTCACCATATTGGGAGTTTAAAAAACGCCCTAAGTTCTCTTGTAAGATAAAATATTTCACGGCCCCATGAAATCGCAGTTCTAAGAGAGTAAACCAGGGAATAATAATTAGTCCGGCAGTTAGACTTAGAAGTGGCCAGTGTATTCGTCTGAGAACCGAGTAATCAGACCGTATAAAAAACCAAAGCCCCAAGATCATCATTAGTAGTGCGGCAATCAAAGGTCCCTTAGTTAAAAAACCCAAGCCCGTAAATAATCCGAGCAAGGCACTAAGAGTTTTTTCAAGATGACTTGGAGTTTTAATTTGTAGCAAAGTAAAGAGGATCAAACTCGCGCTAAAATAAAAGAATGTTAGCAACATATCAATTTGGCAAGCGCGGCTAAATCCATAGAATAATCCCATTGAAGATAAGATTATCACGCTACGCATTGCAGTTTGCCGATCGCAATAAGACTTAACAGTCACAAAGGTAACCAATAGCGTAAGCGCTGTAACTAAAATACTTGGTAGGCGGCTTGTAAAATTCGAGAATCCAAAGGCTTCATAGTAGAATGAGTTCAGCCAGAAAAAAAGCGGTGGCTTTGCTAAAAAAGGCTCAACTTTGCCGTGTGGTGAAATGATCTGCGGAAGCACATAGTCATTACTCTCAGACATCAATTTTGAAACGAGCGCATAGCGACTTTCACTCGGGTCGAGCAAGGGCCAAAGTGCAGCGATAATTAGATGGCTAATAAAAATAGCAACTAATAATAGTGCAAGATTATAATTACGAAAAAATTTAATGGGCCCTAGTAACAAAAGTTCACCGGAGTTGATTCAAGCATAAAGTTATTGATTGATAGCTCTACGATAACTGTTCATCAGACGCCACTCAGGAGATTTGTATTCAAAGTAGCTGTAGCGATGAAAAATATCAGACTTCAATCTGTAGTTTTGCACTTAAGTTGCAATTAAACGTGAGAGATAACGCGCGATTACATCGATCTCGATATTTACAAAGTCACCAAGCCGTAGCTCAGACAATGTTGTTTCTCGGAAAGTATGTGGAATAATATAAACGGAAAAACGATCTGTGCCGACATTTCCAATCGTCAAACTAATCCCATCGATTGCAATTGATCCTTTAGTGGCGACATACTTTGCGTGGCTATGAGGAAGGCTAAAGACCAACTCCGTGGTGTGATTCGCTAAATCTTTGCGTTCAAGCAATTGCGATAATAGATCGACATGCCCAAGCACAAAGTGGCCATGTAAACCATCGCCTAGCTTCAATGCCAATTCAAGATTTACTCGATCTCCCGCTTTGAGCCTGGCCAGTGTGGTGAGACGTAAAGTTTCCTCTCCAAGATCAAAGGACACATAGCAATCGCTGACTTCAATTACAGTCAGACAAACACCGGAAATTGCAATTGAGTCGCCAAGCTTACAATTTCCGACAAATAAATCAGCACGAACCTCCAACCTACCCTGTCGCTGAGTAACTACTTCGCCAACACCTTGAATAATTCCTGAAAACATTAGTCCTGAACCCATCCCTGCTCTACAGTTTTTTGCAGACAAATAAAAGCGATCTGACAAAAAATGCACACAAATTTTGGATAATTTCGCTTAAAGCAGTCCAGATCAGACAAATCATGACGTTCGATTGTTGGCACGGAGATTGCTTAGTCATAGTTGTTCCTAGGCAAAAATAAGAGAATCTATTAAGAGAAAAAGAATGCAAGCAATCCTCAGTCAGCTCTACTCAAAATTTGGAATACTGCTCCTGACTCTCCTGCTAAGTTCGAACTTAGCCTCTGCAACCCCTTCACCAATAGCGATCACCGAGCAAAACCTTACACAATTTCGACTGATTCGGGACCTTGCTCCATTTTACACTTGCTTTGATGAATCCCTATCACTGTCAACACTAGGATCAATTAATAGTCTACCACTTAGCGCTGGCAAAGTCTGGAAAATAGTATCGATCTCAAGCCTAGAGAAGAAAAAACGTGAGCTTGAAAAGAAACTCAAAAAATATAACAAAAACAAGCGCCGCAATAAAAAGAAAATAAAATCTACCAAGAAAGATATTGCAAACATCAAAACTCAGCTTGCCAGCGCCAAACTTTACATTAATCAATGCACACGAAGCTCTGGACCAGAATTTTCTGGAGACCCGAACAACATTGCCCCGTATCACGAAATTCTTACAGCCAATGAAGTCGATCACCTCTTAAGAAAGGCAGCCTTCGGTGGCACAGCAGAGTTAAGGCAAATAGGTCTCAATCAGGGCTTAACTCCATTGGTCAATGCTTTAGTTGATGGCGTAATGAGCACTGCAGAGCGCGAAGCCTTGCAAAATCAACTGGCGTTTTGGGTTGCCCAAGGTTGGTATTACGACGAAGGCGACCCTGAATATGCCAATATTCGCATTTGGACAACTCACGCAGCTCAGTGGGGACAAATCTATGCGGCCGTTTATTCTCGTGAGCCCTTGCGCGAACTCATGACACTAATACTTAGTGCGCATTTTGCAGTGAATCTTGATCGCGTTGATTTCTCATATAGTCGCTACGGACATCTTGGCATTGAAAAATATTGGTCTGTGATTCGCAATCAGTCATTGGGTAATTTTCGCGAACTTGCTTGGGCCATGTTTTACGACCCAGCCATGAACGTTTGGCTTGATAACAAAGATAACCACGCCGGAAATCCAAATCAGAACTTTGCACGTGAGCTACTTGAATTATTTATTCTCGGCGCAATCGACCCAGTTTCAAAGTTACCCAACTACGACGAGCGCAGCATTGTCCCAGCGACAGCATTTGTGAGCGGATTTTACGAAGATATAGCTTTCGACCCACTCTATGGAAAAATGGTGATGGGCATTAACTATGAAAATTTAATCCACGACCAGAGTATTTACGAAATATTCCCCGGGGTGGCTGGCGCCTGGGCGAATCAGAGTTTCACCCCACGGGGTTTTCTGGATCACGTCCTCTTCAACCATCCAGGCTCGAAGCGCTACATCGCGGAACGCATCGCTGGTCAATTACTCTACCCAGGCTTACCAGAAACTGTCGTGGGACCACTCAGTGAAACATTAAAAAACTCAAACTACGATCTCAAGGCCCTACTTAAACAAACGCTCAAATCAAGCGCAATGTTTTCCACCGCGGCAAAAGATCCCTGCATCACTTCGCCACTAATTCAGTTTATTAGCTTAGCTCGCAGACTCTACCCGCAACAGTTGGCACAAACCGGGGAGAACTTAGATAAATCTCGTTGGCTCTTACAAGGTTTAGTCGAAATGGCTGGCCAGGCTGGACAATACCTTTTCGAGCCACCTTCGGTTTTTGCCTGGAAAGGTAGTTGTAATATCAATCGCGCTGGATCGATCTCACGCGGAGAAGGTTGGATTAGTTCACAAAAAGTTCTCAACCGCTCACGCGCCTGCGGCGAGATGATCGATTCCCTCAACTGGTATGATGCAGACCTCAGACAAACCCTCGGCCTGACGCTAAATATGTCCCCACTAGAAGTAGTCAGGAAAGTTGCCACTACGGTTTATGGCATTAGCTTATTACCCCAAGAAGAGGCGCAGTTAACGCGCTATTTAACAATCTGGGTTAACGATCAAGGACAAGAAGAGCCGCTCGATTTAATGCTCGATGAGGAATGGTACATCAGGAGCAAGATCGCTCGATTGGTTTGTCTACTTGGAGAATTGAAGGAGAGTAATTTAAGATAATGGCAGCATATAAGACTTTGCAAAAAAATCTCCCGATGCTTTCTCGGAGAAGCTTCCTCCAAGCTTCAAGTGCTCTTACGCTCGGAGCAGCACTTTGCCCACGCTTACTCCTGGCACAAAGTAACGGTGGGGGCACTGGCAAGAATGTCATTGTGATCAACCTCTATGGTGGGATCGATGGTGTTGGAGCATTCCCCTTCTATGAAGGGCAGAATGCAAATTTACTGCGTGATGTCCTACGACCGACCTTGCATACCCCACTCGATCAGATTATCCCCCACGTTGGACAAAATGGGCTGGCAAATAAAATCGGCTTTCACCCGGCTTGGCAAGAGTTGACTAATGTTGCCTCAACACGATCCGCAATTATTCAAGCATACGGGATACCGGGCGACCCAGGTCGCAGTCATGATACTTGTCAGGTACTAATGAGTTTAGGCGCCACTCAAATTCAAGGTGCCGAAATGGTGGGCTTCTTGGCCCGCTTAATGGACTCACAAGATTGGGAATCACTACAATACTGGGCGCTGATGACTGAAAACCCATCTGATACGAATACCCAGAAAAAACCACCACTGATAGTCAGCGATATGGCAAATTTTTCGTTACCACGCGTTGGTTGGGAAAGCGAACAAGAAACCTTACATGCATTAAGAGTGGCACGTGCCCTTGTTGAAGTACGGACACCGCAGAATTCAGTTCAAACAAACTATCGTGATGGCTTGCGTTTAATGCATGATACAGTTGCAGTCGTGCGTGATGAAATCTACTCACAACTTGTCGGCAACAATAGCGCAGGTGACTACCTGGGTAACTGGGGAGTTGGCGCCAGTTTAAGGGATGCTGCAAAAATTATTAAATCTAAAGCTGGGTCACCGCGTGCTAATCAAGACACACTCATTCTACTTGGACAAGGCGGCCATGATACGCATAGTGATCAAATTCAATCCCTACCTGATAATATTGGCTTCCTGGCGCACAATCTTGCGGTTTTCTATCGCGATCTAGAACTGATCGGGGCACTGAATGATACAGTAATCGTTCTCTATTCAGAGTTTGGACGCACTTGCTACGAGAATGGCACTCCAAACACACAAACTGTGGGGACCGACCATGGACACGGTAGCAACACGATTGTGCTGGGTGGACCAGTGCGATCAGGAGTTTACGGCGATGCCCCCAGTAGTCAGGAACTGACAGATTCGAACTATAACGCACTTCGCCCGAAAATAGATTTTCGTGATGTCTTTTCTGAAATCTTTGCCTGGATGGGTATCGATGCTAGACGGGTCTTCGACGACCCGAATTTTAATCCCTCGAGAATTGGTTTTTTAGTCTGATCTGATGTGTCTAGATCTGTTGGAATCCTAGAAAAACTGCTTGAATTTATTCGATAATAGTCCGAGAATCTATTAAGGATTTTTCGCAACGCGATTCGTCGCAAGGCATCTACTCTCTATAATATATGAAGCAGAGATAGCTGTTCTTCGGATAAGACAATATAGGTTTTATAAAGGTTGTTATGCAAAAAGTAGTTCAAAGTGTAGCACTAAGCTTCATAATTTTTTTACATTTTTTTATTCTCACTTCCTCAGCAACTGCTGCAAGCTACGATAAAGGCATTGTTTTTTCGAGCGGGAAAACTAGCTGTGCCAATTCAAGCTCTGGTACTGCAGTACGTGTTTGGCTACTAAAAAAAGTTAGTAGCTCAAAATACTACGACAAAGATTCTGCTCTTAAAGCACTCAAGAAAAGCAAGAAATATAAAAGCAAAGAGAAAACAAAACTTACAAAAGATATTAAAAAAGCCAACAAGCTTTGCAAGCTACCACCAATTATAAATCTAACGACTGTCAGCGCTCCAGAAGGGGCTGTACGTAATTTAAGCGCAGCTGAACTTGTAAAAAATCCCGCTGGCGTAGCGTTTTCGGTTATTCAACATCCTGCCAATGGAGAACTGAACCCTGCAGGAAATCTCGTAGTCTGGAACGCAAATCATAGCATCGGATCTGCTCAGGGAATTATTGCTGCCAGTAATCAATATGGAACTTCGCACTTAGCAATTCTCTTTAGCACTGGCTATCAGGAGAATTCTGCTGGACGCACTTTACGCCCTTATCATGATCAACTAACACCTAGCGAGGCTGCTCATCTTTCACGCGCACTTTTTAATGATCCTGGAGTTGACACGGCGCTCATCACTCAAGGTTTAAATACGACAATTGAAGCTGGTACAAATCAAAGCCATGGGGGAACTGCGATATCAAATCCAACATGCGATCCCACCCAAATTGAAAATGCTGCCCTTACAAGTGCCGCACGTTATTTTGGCTCGTACTGCGATGGCAACCATCGCTGTTTCAGAGACTTCTGGGATACTCGTATCAATCGCTCACTATGGACTCAAGAAGCGGTGCGTGCTTATTTTCTTTATAAATTTCGTTACGGCTGCAATCCACTTAAAGAAACAATGGCCTTATTCTGGCATGAGCATTTTTCAACTAGCGTTTTAGAGGCAAATTCGGATCGTCATCGACATCAATGGATTAAAAGCCACATTGATAAGTTCTACCAGTACTCTTTCGATTTCAGAACGTTATTAAGTTCAATGCATGGAGATGGCTTAATGCTCAAGTGGCTTGATAATGAAAACAATTACATGCAATTTACAAGCAACAAACGTGTACATAAAGCGAATGAAAATTATGCCCGTGAAGTAATGGAGCTATTTACAATGGGCACGACCGACGTTGTAACCAACCAAGCGAACTATAATGATTTACATATCAAGAAACTTGCTGAAGCTTTGACCGGATGGCAAACAAAAGTAGCTCGGCAAACATCAAAAGAATCCTGTGAGTGCCCATGCCCCGGTGGAGATATTAATGCTTGCGATACGGCCTGTCGCGCAAATCCTGGACTATTAACAAATTGCGCAGTTGACGTCTATGATGTTCATGAGCCGTTTTTTGAAGATAAGCGTTGGATGCCAGGGCCGAGCAATGGAATCTTAATGACAAACATCACGTTATTCGAAGGCCTGTTGTCGCTAAATCCAATCCCCTATGGATCATCAAATACTCACAACATGACAATTCCTCCAGAATACGCCAAAGATACTGTTACAAACGCGCTCCTTGCACATCCAGCAACCGCCAGATACTTAGCGCAAAAACTATATGCGCGCTTTATCAATGCTAAGATTACAGCAGAGGATCTCGGCAATATCGAAGAACTTGCGCAGATGATTCGCGAAGACAACTATGATATTACTCGTGCTGTCCAAACAATCTTTAAATCTGAAGCTTTCTTCCATTTTAAATCAACTGGCGCTAAATCTCCCCTAGAATCTTTTATTGGAACCTTACGACGCTTTAATTTACCGCTCGATATCTCTAATGCTGTCTGGGATCCAAACAATCCAAATAGCACAAAAATCGATCTAGTGGGTTCTATCGGATGGTGGATGAACCAAATTGGTCATCAACCTGGCACGCCTCCTTCAGTATTTGGCTTCAACGAACGAGGAGCGATTCATGGCAATAAGGTTCTAGATGGAACTAAGTTTATCAACATGGGCACAATGCTGAACCAGCGCAATGCCTTAGTAGAATACTTGACCTATATCACAGAAAAACCTCAATTATGGAATTTTGATTGGAACGATTTCTTACCTGAAGATACTTTACAACGTAATGACCCAGAGATCGTCGTTGATCGAATGGTTAATCTATCTGGGCTAACGTTAAACACGGCGCAAAAGCAAGAGCTTGTCAAATATCTTACAAGCATAAAAGTCGCTCCACAGGACCCAGCTCAAGCATACCCCTGGAATCCTTATGACCCAGTTTATGTTAAGACCAAGTTATCAGGATTAATTTCTATACTAGCTGAGCTTGACGCCTCTCGGGTATACTAAAGTAAAAAGACTGGAGAAAACCATGGCAAACAATATAACTCGCCGCTCATTTCTAAAAACTTCTAGTCTTGGGGCGGCAGGGCTGGCACTCAGCCCCTTTCTTCGACCCTTAGTTAGCGTTGCTGCTGGGTCTTGCCAAACTGCAGGCAATGGCAAAATTGCGTTAATGATCAACTGCCTAGGTGGCTATGATGGCTACTTTAAGCATGGCGTGGTCTCAGGCCCCGCTCAGCCAATCTTTCAATCACGACGGCCCACACTTTACAACACTGCCGATTTGAGAGTTCACCATGGAGGACAATCAGGTAATATTATCGGCGTGCACAAACACTATGACCGGCTGTTAGCTCAAGTGCCTGCAAATCAAATGCGCATCTTATTAAATTGCGGAATCACTCAAAACTATAGTCGTTCGCACGACGAAGCTCAGACGATGTGGAGTCTAGCATCAACAAACACTACTCAGTATGATTCCGGTTGGCAGGGACGCTTGATCGATCTATGCGGCCAAGACTCATTCCAGCTTTTTGGTTTATTCGGATCTGCGGGAAGAATTGACTTTAACACAACAGACATTA
The DNA here is from genome assembly GCA_016786595.1 of bacterium. Taxonomy (NCBI): domain Bacteria; species bacterium. The sequence continues at coordinate 13,125 of JAEUWB010000028.1, forward strand.
GTCCAATCGTTGGATATAACCCAAACAGCTTGGTAACCAAAGATCGCTGGGGAACGGGCTTTCATTGTCACTTCTGCGCCCCAAACTCCTTAGATCCTAACGATCGTTGGTTTGGCCCATTTGAGGATGAATATCACGCCCGAGAAGTTTTAAAGAAAGTAAATCAGTTATCAAACGATACCAGTCAAACTGCAAATGCATATGTACGTACTAAAGATGCTGTGGAATCAACAGTAAATACGATTAAAAACGAGGTAAATATTATTAACCTCGCAGGTGAGTATCGCACACAATCTCAGATTGATACTAACTACAATGGTGGACTCGATCCCTTTCAACTCTCTTGTCAATTTGCCGCTAAGATCGCCAAATGGATTGCCAGCAAGCCTGACAGGAATAGTAAATCGCATATTTTGCAAATCGGCCAAGGTGGCTATGACACGCACTCATATCAGCCAGGAACTTTACAAAACCTACTCACAATTCAGGCCGCTGGCCTAGCTGGATTTTGGGCTGATATTAAAGCAGCGGGACTACAGAATCGTGTTGTTGTTTTTATTTATTCAGAGTTTGGCCGTTCTGTTAACCAAAATGGAACTCCCGACGGATCGGTTGGCTCAGAACACGGCATTACCAATCATTTAATGGCCTTTGGTGGCAACGTTGCAGGTGGTGTAACTGGAATTCATTCTTCAACCAACGATTTACAGAATCTAGAATATATTCCTCCCGTAACTAGTCTTTACGATCCACTTGGCGACATTGTCTCCTGGCTTGGTTTCGACAAGACGCTAGTCTTCAATGAAAATCTACCAAGTAATGGCTATGTGAGGTTGTTTACTTAAGTGTCTGCAATAGCTCTAGCGCATTCGCTTAGGCTTGAACTTATACTTAATCTTATCCTTCCCCTTTTCCTTTCCCTTTTCCAATTAGGTGTGGACTCTATTCAGGACGGGACACAGGAGAGGACAAAAAGAGGAAGGTTAAGGAGAAGAATTAAGGTTAAGGAGAAGTATAAGTTCAAGCCTAAGACGAATCGGTTATAGATCAAAGCAAATTCCCCTAGTCACACACTAATCCAGTTGACAAAGCAATTAATAATCCGCAAGACTTTGCGAAAAGTAATTCGCTTGAAAAAAATTATTCACTTCACATTAATTCTAAGTCTTGCCAGTGCCCTTCTCTTCTGGCGCCTTGATGCTACGCCATTTCGTGTCAGCGACGAGAGCTTACATGTTAAAGCTGCGCAGAGTATTTTCCAGGGAGGTTCTTGGTTAATTCCAACCGTTGACGGCAAGCCGTATTTAAATAAGCCACCTTTAAAAATGTGGATCACGCAAATTCCGCTTAACATTTTAGGTGAATCGACCTTTAGTTACCGAGTAGTTGATGCCGTTTTTGGAATTGGGACGATTTTACTAACTTGGTATGCCGGAATATTAATTTTCAACTCAAGTCTAGTTGGCCTGATTGCTGGGTGCGCGTTACTAGGCTGTCGCTATTTTTTACTATATCACTGCGCAAGGAACGCAGTGCAGGATAGCGCCCTAACTTTTTTCATCACAGCTGCGATGCTAGCAGGGTATCAAGCAATTGTTTTACGCGAGAAAAAGATCGCTCTACTTTTCTGGATCTTCCATGGAGTCTTTCTCGCAGCAGGTGTCTTGACCAAGAGTGTTGCAGGTTTTTTGCCATTTTTTCTCGTTGTTGGCTTTACTCTCTGTTACCGCACACTTTGGCATAAGTGGGAGAGAAAAACTCTGCGGCGCATGTTCGAGCATTTAGCCTTAAGTTATTTTCTCGTTGGCATAGTTCTCGGCACTTACCTACTAGCTCTCGTTAATGCCCTGCCAAATGCACTAGATCAGATGTTGAGTAATGAGGTCGTCAAACGGTTTGAACAAGGACTGCATAACTCAGGGGATTTCTTCTTTTACTTGAAAGGGCTTTTTTACTATAGCGCGGGACCGCAGCCGGTTTTACTGGCACTGGCACTGCTAACTGGGGGATATTTATTTTTAAAAACAAGAAGTAAACAGCTTGGCTTTACATTATTTTGGGGCATCGCTCCGCTTGTGATTTATAGCCTGATGGATTCACGCATGCCCTGGTATATTGTTCCAACTTTTCCAGCACTAGCTTTACTGATTGGCTACACGGTAAAGCATCTTTTAGCTTTAATTTCGGCCTCAAATTCTTCGATTGAAGCTAAGTTTTCAGCCCACGCACTAGTTAGTGTCCTGGTCGCAATGCTAGTAGTGCATCAATATGCACAGATCATCACTGAAATCGGGCTTCCGCCTCGTCCGCATTTGCCCAACTATCAATTGAATAAATTCGTGCAGCCAAAAGAGCTCTATAAAATCCTCCCCTATCTCGGCACGGGTAATTTTGTTTCTCACGCAATTCCAATGCAAAGTGTTGCTACTGAATTAGCAAAGATAAATACGGCAAGCGCGCAGAGTCCCGCTCCGATCTTGACTTACTTACCTGAGAAGCTCGCGCAGCATGAAAGTATTTACTTTGAGATGTTAAAGCCAAGACCAAGGGAGCTTACTCAAATAAAAGACCTAAACAATCAGCGTTATTCTGCCCTAGTTGTCCCAAGTAAAAATTTAAATGAAGTGCTTGAGTTAACGCCAACCAAGCCTCTGGGCTATTTACCACTACCCCCCGAGAATCGTTTCTCTCAGTTTGATTGGCACCGACGCCTAACTCCACTAGTAGTGCTCTTCTGGGCGCCGGGAGGCAAACAACAATCTGTCTTCGATTTTACCGAGCTTGAGCTAAAATCTCTTTACGGACTTCACCCACCGGAGAAAACAAAGCAGGGGTTTAGCTTTCAGCGCTCAAAGGGGGCGCGTAGCGCATTCACTGTAACGCTAGATTACGTCTTTTCCCAACATGGTGGCGAGCTAGAGCTTAGTCTTGGATTAATTTCAGCTTTAAAAACCGGTCAGGTATTAGAACTTAGCTTGCGGTTAAATGACCAAGATTTGGGTAAAGTTGCTCCGACATCCAAGCAAGTTTCTGCTTTTAAATTCCTGGCTCCAGCTCCGATGTTTAACTCGGGAGTAAATCTCTTAACCGTAGAATACTCGTTCTGGGATGGAGCTGAGATCAGCCCTAGTCAAAATTTAATAATTTGGGATTCGGTTACATTCAAGCCCTCCTTCCTCAAATAGCTAGGAGTATTTGTTATTTAGACGCCACGTCGCCGCTAAATAACTCGTCACCTACTCGAGATGACAAAGCCGTCAATCTGATTAAGAGCACATCTTCTCCCCCTAAGCCCATAACATCAGTAGGGGTTTAAGGTTTTTATGAAGCAATTTTTAATTCTATTTCTTGTCTTAGTTTTTTCGACAAACATTTCTTTGGCTGCTACCAATGCCTGCGGCGTAAAGCCGATTAAAGATGAAACCGGACGAATTGCTGCACCCGGCCAACACAAAAAAGATTCCTGTTACGACCTACTTCAAGGCTCAAAGGTATGGGAAAAATGCGCTGGTGCCCCTGGCGGAGATACCGCTCAGTATAACTGCTGTGTGGCAAGTTGCATAAACATTTGCGGCGAAATAACGACCGGAGACATTGTCCTTACCTGCCAAAATGCCTGCATGTGCTTTACTGACGAGGGCACAGTTGATGTAACTGCAGAAACAGGCAATTTAATCGATTTAATTGAAGAATTGGGGCTATAATTCCGCACGATTTCCGCAATAAAATAACGGTTTAGTTCAAACTAATCCCGACCGATATAGCTAACTGAGAGTAGGTTTTTAGAGGTTAGCATATGGACACGTCATTTCCGATAGAATCGATCGACGGCAAACCACTAATTCATTTAGTGGGTGACCTGGATACGAATGAATCATCACAAAAGCTCAAGGAAGTGATCGGATCAGTCGAAACTACCAATCAGACTGCTTTTTACACATTCGACCTGAGCGCAGTGGGCATCATTGATACAGGTGCAATTGGAACACTGCTTTGCTTAAGTCAAAAGTGTCGCAGCAAGGGGGGGCTGGTCTGCCTTAAAGGTGCAAACGGCTACGTAAAACAGCTACTGCAGATGCTTAAGCTCGAAACATTTTTTGCGATTGAAGAATAATTTTGAGGAATAATTTTGTGGCAATTAAATTTCGCTTAAAAGGACTGGCTGAAACCTTTATCGACACACTCAAATGCCCATGCTGTGGCTGTGTTGCCAGCGAGAATGGTGACCAGCAATTTCGCACCGATCTTAGTAAGGTGACAACGGTCGGTATCGTTGTAGTCGTGCAATGTTTAAAGTGCTCTGAGATTTTTGTTCCGGGCAATCAACGCCGGGGCATTGTTAACTCTAAGGAATTACATACTGCTGTCGAAGTCGACTGTAAACGTACTGGCGAGAAAGTAATTACCTCAGTTGATGCTGTCGTAGCAGAAGCTGAAAGGCTTAATGCCCAGCGTCACAATCAAGTCCATTAATTCTTTTATTTTCGGTTGAAGACTGCGTTAAGGAAATTTTCTCTGGGATTCCTTTCATTCAGAGTCGAAAGATGCCTGTAAGCGGAAAACAAACCAAATCGGCTGAGTCAGTCCAACAGTCTCAAACTAATAGAACTATAATTTACTACTGCAAGTCAGAGACGGTTAGACCCATGTCACGCAGCGTTGCGGAGAGGCCCTTCTTGTCGATAGTTTTAAGCACACGGGCTGAAACTTTAATCGATACCCACTTACCTGTTTCAGAATCAAATAATCTACGCGGACGTAAATTTACTTCCCAAACTTTCTTGCGCTTATTGTTAGCGTGACTAACTTTATTGCCAACTTGGCGACGCTTTGATGTGACTGAACAAATTCTGCTCATAGGAAAACTCTTTTCTATAAAATTATATCTTCATGGGTCCCAATTCAGATCATGAAATCAGGGCCAAGCTCAAATTACGAGAGGGTGCATTTAAAGACTAAACTAGGGAAAAAATCAACAATTATGAATAAATGCGCAGAAAAGCTGGCTTTTTGCCAACTTCCCTGCGCAACATATTTCTACATTATGTGTGTTTCCTCAAGCAAACTGCATGCGTAGCCAAAACACTTTTTACTCTAATCACTGACAGCAACTCTAAGTTTACTCTCAGAGCTACTTACTGGAATACCAGAACTTTCCAAGATCAATTTTCTAACCTCTGCATAAATGTCTGGATTATCTTGCAGAAACTTTTTACTGTTTTCACGACCTTGTCCGAGACGCTCATTCTTAAAAGAATACCAAGCACCGATCTTATCAATCACACCCTTCTCTGCTCCGATATCAACTAGCTCGCCAGCTTGAGAAATACCTTCATTATAAATGATATCGAATTCAACTTCTTTAAACGGTGCGGCAACCTTATTTTTCACAATCTTTACACGAGTTCTATTGCCCATGACTTCTTCCCCATCCTTCACAGCGCCGATACGACGGATATCCATGCGCACTGAAGAGTAAAATTTCAGCGCATTGCCGCCAGCAGTAGTCTCCGGCGAGCCAAACATCACCCCAATCTTCATGCGAATCTGGTTAATAAAAATAACTGTAGTATTTGTGCGTGAAACAGCTCCCGTCAGTTTGCGCAGTGCTTGACTCATCAAGCGCGCCTGTAACCCAGGCAGTTGATCGCCCATTTCGCCGTCCAATTCAGCCTGTGGAACTAACGCCGCTACAGAGTCAATCACAACGAGATCGACACTATTAGAGCGCACTAACGTTTCTGTAATATTTAGTGCCTGCTCACCTGAATCAGGTTGACTAATTAAAAGCTTGGTTGTGTCAACTCCGAGCCGCTGCGCATAATTAAGATCGAGCGCATGTTCCGCATCAACAAATACAACGGTGCCGCCACGCTTTTGCGTTTCAGCTGCGATATGTAGCGTTAAAGTTGTTTTACCCGAAGACTCTGGACCATAAATTTCGACCACGCGACCACGTGGAATGCCGCCAATTCCAAGCGCAATATCAAGTCCGATACTTCCTGTAGGAATAGCCTCAATTGGTTCATGCGTTTTTCCCTCATTCAGGCGCATAATCGCACCTTCACCATAATCTTTACGTAGCGTCGACAATGCAGCTTCTAGGGCCTTCTGTTTTTCGCTATCAACACGAGATAATTGAGCAGTTTTTTGTAGCATCGCCTTTGGGGCAACTGGCTTTTCCGTTACTACCTTTTCTGTTGCCACTCTCTCTGGCACTGCTTTGATGATCTTAGCTTTTTCAGCATTTGCTTTTTCTGTGTTTGTATTTTCCATTATCTTTTCCATATATGCAGTTACATCCTATTCTCTAAGTTTATATCTATATATTCGTCCGTTTGCGATCTACATTTCACGCAGTAGTCCAATCATTTTTCCACGGATCTCAACATTATCGACAATAATCGGACTCATCGTGGGGTTGTGTGGTAATAGCGAAATCTTACCACCTTTGAGGCGACGAAAGGTTTTCAGTGTTGCGCAGCCATCATCAAGTACCGCAACTACAATATCTCCATCGTTGGCATTCTGCTGCTTGCGAATTACCACGATATCTCCATCCATAATATGCGCATCAATCATCGAATCCCCGGCAACTTGTAGGCAGTAAACTTCTCCGCGAGTAGTAATAAACTGGGGTGGAACATCGACTGTCACATTGCGGTCTTCGATTGCCTCAATCGGGGACCCGGCCGCAATCACGCCAGCAAGTGGCACGCTCCAGGGACTCTGCTCAACGGTGATTTCATCGCGCTCAACAAGTAAAATTGAGCCGTCTTCGCCGCGGCGAATAAATCCCTTGTCCTCAAGGCGTGTTAGGTGAAAATGCGCAGTTGACGGGGATTTAACCCCGATTGCTTGGGAAATATCTTTTAGTGTTGGACCAAATCCGTGTTCTGCAATAAAACCTCGGAGGTATTCCAAAGTGCGACGTTGCACAGGAGCAAGCGAATGGCTGCGATAGGCGGTTTCTAGTTGCGAATTACTGTGGTGCGAATTTGATTTATTATTTGTTGTCATAAGCATTATTAACTCTTTATACGATATATATAGCATATGGAAAATTTATCGAAAGAAAAATCTTCATTAATTATAAAAATCAAGGAATCTCAGCATGTTACATCAATTATATTGAACGATCCGGATAAGCTAAATGCCATGGGAGAGGCTATGGCCGAACAATTTAGTGAGGCCATCCAGCAAGTCAGACAAGATCAAACCTGTCGGGTCCTAGTAATTAAGGGCTCTGGAAAGGCGTTCTCTGCTGGTGGCGATCTAGACATGTTGCAACATAAGACCACTCTCACTCCACAAGAAAACCAAGTTGGGATGTTAAAATTTTATCGTAGTTTTCTTGCGCTATTACAAGTTGAAATTCCTGTAGTTGCGGCAATTAATGGACACGCGGTTGGTGCTGGACTCTGCGTTGCAGTTGCTTGCGATATGCGCATTGCTTCAACCGCAGCAAAACTTGGATTTAATTTTGTGCGCCTTGGACTTCATCCTGGCATGGGCATCACGCACACACTGCCAAATCTAATCGGCCCTGCGCATGCTGCTGAGTTACTCTACACGGGTCGGATTATTTCCGCAGCAGAAGCGCAACGCATTGGCTTAGTTAATCATATTGTGGATGCAGAAAAATTCGATGAAGCAGCTTTGGGAATCGCTAACGAAATTGCAACGGCTGGCCCGCATGCCGTGCGCGACCTTAAGCATTCACTCAAGCAAATGGCTTCGCGCACATTGAATGAGTGTTTGGCGCGAGAAGCTGAAGCTCAATCAAAAAGTTACGCGGGACAAGAATTCAAAACAGGCTTGGCGGCGATTCGCGAAAAGCGCGACCCACAGTTCTAAACTTTAGCGGGTAGTGGCACTGCACTAACAACAGCAAGCAAGCTATTGACGCTCTCTCAAGAAATAAATTGTCGACACGGCAGTTACAATCAACAAGGCTTCGGTGATCCAAAACTCATGCCACAAATTGTGCTCAAGTGCGATTTGTGCAAGCCGCACAGTCAAAATCGCAACAAGTATACACGCTAAAAATGCTAATTTCTTCGTACCCATAGAACTACCTATTTGTAGTCAAAAAATATTTTTTTGTCCCCTGACTTGACTTTCCCCTGGAAACAGAGCTACTACTTTAACGTGTTTAAACGCAAACTTAGTTAAACTAAAGTTTGGTTAAAGCTGTTTTTCTGCTGGTATTTTAGGTGGATAAGACAGTGGCAGCGAATAAAATGCAGTTGTTGGGCATAAAGCGCTGTACAAACTGTTTAGATTAGATTAAGTTAGTTGAAACAGTGTGGATATTTAGGAACCTTCAGTTTTGAATGACAAAAATTAGCCACAAGCAACTTGTTAGTAGTGATTACAATCAATCAAGTTTAATCAACTTGGTTAGAAACTAATCGCGAGAGTGGCTGTCGTTTGAAGTTGAGGGTTTTTTATTTCCTGTGATCTTTGAAAGTAGATTATTGAGGAGGGCTAGTTTCGAATATGTCTACCGCAACACGTGTTCGTCCAGGAAGTTTCGAAGAAAGTGAAGATTCATCAGTCTCCTATCGTATTAAGCCAGAAAGAAATCTATTAGCAGCAGTTTTAGCTCGAGCAATTTGCGATGCCTTTGGTTCAGCGCAATGCGACAGACACGTAGTACGGTCTGCGCGGCAATGGCTCTTTGGCAAACTGACTCCTACCCGTGCGTTTAGTTTTGCTTGGGTGGCACAGCATTTAGATCTCGATCCGGCCCAACTACAGGTGACCCTAAAGGGCTATGAAGGTAACCCAGAAATGGTTGAAGAACGCTTGAGTTTACTTAGGTAATAGTTGCAAGCTTCTGACTACCAGTCGCAGACAACCGGCGTTAAGTCCTACTTAACGCCGGTTGTTTTTTATGCGCTCTGCTATTTCTTTCTCTTCAGTTATATCGCCATCATTCAGGGATTGTTGCCACTTTACTTTCAAACCCGCGACATTTCCAACTCATCCTACTCAATCATCAGCCTGCTGGGGATTGTAACTTGGGTTTTTGGAGGACCTGTAACGCAAAACCTGGCGCATCGATACTTCTCAGTAAGAAGTTTGATGCTTGCTGCCGGGATTTGTTATGTGATTTCAATTGCTGGACTATCGATTTCTTCCGCACCCTCATTATTGGGTTTGTTTTTTGCAATTTCGATGTTTAGCTTTGCAGCCGCCGTATCGCTGATTGACACAGAAACTCTCCATAGCGACAAAACTGTTCCTTATGAAAAAATCCGACTTTGGGGTTCGCTTGGATTTATCGTTACAGCGTTTGGAACAGGCATGAGTGCTGGGCAGCTTGGCGCGACGATTGCCACGCAGCTTGGCATGCTCATCCCGGCTGTGTGTTTTTTAATTCTCGTCTATCAAAATCGAGCTCTATTCCCCGATCTTGCACGCTATAAGTTTATGCCGACTCAACGTCAGCATTGGGCTTGGAGAGCGCTGCCGCAGCAATACTTTTTAATTTTGGCAATCGTCTTTTTGAATTGGGTCTCACATCAAACACTTTACATCTACCTATCGATTCATCTCAGCGACTTAGGCTGGTCCGCACGAGGCATCACTCAAGCTTGGATGCTGGGAGTATGTTCTGAATTGGTGATGTTTCTACTGCTACCAAAGATTTTTCAGCATGTTTCTTTTCGCGCATGTATTATTTTATCGATGTTAATTACCTGTATCCGTTGGACCGCATTTTCGCTCTCTACCGATACGAACATAATTTTATTACTTCAGGTTTTACATGCTTTTACTTTCAGCATGTTTTATATCAGCTCAGTAAAATTAAGTTATCGAATTTTGCCGCCAGAATTTCGCGACCGCGGACAAGGCTACTTAACGGCGGCAGGTTCTGGGGCAGGCTCAGTTGTGGCGCGCCTCTTGTTAGCAGTTTGGACAATTTATCATCCAGACAACTTACACGTGCAATTCTTGTTTTTTATTTCGGCGGTAGTAGCAGTAATCGGCTCATGCATGGCGTTAGCATTGCGGGAACACTTACCGAATTGATCGATCCCGGGTCCGGCATTGAATTACGGGGTTGGCAGTAGGTACAGGGTCACGGCCATTAAGATAAGGAAAGCAGGTAAGTCCTCGTCATTTCGAGCGAAACGAAGTGCAGTCGAGAAATCTCCAAATTTCTCCAGTAAATGCAGTTGGGGATCTTTCGACTTGCTCTTGCTGGACACACTCACGATGACTAAAAAATCCTTATCTTAATAGCCGTGGGTACAGGGTTACTTTCAGCGACTGCGGCAATCAACAAATCATTGATATTTCAAACACTTATCTGTTCCCACTAAATGAATTAGCAGCAACTTTAAGGAATCAGCGCTGCCCTAAGCGGCATCCTAAGATCGGTTCTAAAATATCTAAGGTCTATCTAGAATGCGAAAAACATGTCTTTTTGTTGCATGCTTCGTCTTTGCGTTTCAAGCACACGCAGACACGCCCGCATCATCTGGTCACGTTGGATCTTCCAGTAGCAACTCCTCAAGCTCATCTTCTGCCTCAACCAGCTCAACCTCAGGTCAACCTGATCCATGTGATGAGTTTCACAACAACAACTGCTGCGAGGAATTATCAACCGAAGTAGGCGCAGGCAAAGAAGAACCCGTGGTCTCTTTATTTTGCGAAGAAAATCGCGAATTATTTAATGAATGTTGCGGATCTAGTTCCAGTAGTTCGGCTTCCAGCAGTTCTGCAAGCTCATCAACAAGTTCTAGCACTTCAAGCACAAGCTCAACTGGATCAGGCTCAAGTTCCTCAACGTCAAGCAGCTCTTCTTCAGGTAGCACCTCTTCTACCTCTTCAAGCACATCAACAAGCTCAGGAAGCACAAGCTCCGGGTCAACTAGTTCTGGTTCAACCAGTTCGGGCTCGACTAGCTCCGGAAGCACTAGTTCAAGTGGCAGTACTTCATCAAGTGGGTCTACATCTTCTGGCGGGACAAGCACCTCGACATCCTCGGGCGGATCTATCGAAGCGTTAAGACCTTGTGATGGTCACGATTTTCGCTTGTTAAAGACTACCCTAGATCTACCAATTAGTTCCGAAATCATTAGTGGTTCAATTCAGGGCAAAGTTAAGGTCTCGGCCTGCTATTGTATTGATCAAGGCGCTAGTGGCTGCTCAAATTGTCCTCCAAACGATGTGCGCCCGCTCTGCCAGCAAGGTTATCAAACCGCCCGTTCGAATCTCGAATCTATCGTTAGCACCCATTTCGTTGCACCAGAAACTAGCCACGACCTTGCTACTGCTTACGATGGTACCTGGGTTTCACCACTCGTTAGAGTTTATACCCTAGCGTGGGATACAACTACAGTTCCAAATGGGAATTACACAGTCTACGGCGAAGCAAGGTTTGCAAATGGCCCACTTTTACGTAGTCGAAACTCAATCAAGGTAGCTGTTGCAAATATCTCAAACGACACGAGCTGGATACCAAATGCACCTTGCAAAAAAGTTACTCTCAAAGTTACGGGCATTAACGGCGAAAAATTCCCTGATGGCGAGCAACAAATTTGTTACGACGAAAATACGCGCTTCTTCTACCCCGAGGTGTGTAAACCTAAAGACGACGCAGAACCATGTCGCGCATTTAAGGAATCACCAACTGACTCCATGCTCGACCGCGTCACCAGATTCGATTCAATTAACCCAGCCTCAGGAATTTGTATTACTCTTGGCGGTTCACCCCGTGAAGTTGAATTTAATTGGCCCGGCGCAGCTGGCGCTGTGCTTGTCCAGGGCGAACAATGCGTTTTTCTCGAGGAAAATATCAACGCCGAGCATACATACTTTGGAAGTTCTGGATTTTATTTAATCCATCGCGAAAGACTTTCTACTAAACGCGGGCTTCCGTCTGCAGGCGCAGGCATTCCACTGCCTGAAACTGGAAGTTTTTGCGAAGCCGGTGACCCTCGCTGCGAAATCCCTGAAGTTTGTAAAAACGGCACAAATCCTCAGCGCTGCTTTTTTAGGCAACCCGACCCAAACTGCTTAAATCAGCACGAACGGGTCGGCACTTGTCAGAAAATTAGCGATTGGAGCGAAGTTCGCTACGAGCCAGGTGAATTTGTGCATACCTACAATGAGCGCTCTTATCCATCTGGAGCCCCCTTTCCTAGCACCTGTTGGGCAGAAGTCAGCGTGACCTGCACGGGAACGCCAGACCCAATTCGATCCTGGCATGGGCCAGCTCCGACTCAAGAATGCCAAACTGCAATTATTAATCGTGACCGCAGTCAGTGCAATCAATGTAAAACTGCCTGCCTCAGCGAATGCAGAAACAGTGAGTATGGATCCTGCACACACGAATACCTCGGATTTGGTGAAATGTGTGGAACATGTGAGTATCAATGTGAATGGAGCTATGCAGCGTGTTTAAATTAATTAAAAAATTTAAAGGTTTTACGCAGCTAGTATTAATTACAACACTGCTCTCACCTGCTGCTTTAGCCCAAGATTTGCTGCTACCTGGGTCGACCGAGAAAATACGCGACCAAGGCTGGACAGGGACGTGCTATGCTCACGCAGCAAGCGAGTTATTAGATGCCTGGTATGCAGAGCGACTCAGACCAAGCTTAACGGCCCCCTACGTGGTTGCCTTCTATTACAATCGCCTCATCGAGTTAGAAACTATCAGCGCGAAAGAAATCTATTCTCCAATGGATAATGCATCTGCCCGTTTCTTGGATGGCGGGGTTGTGGATTATGCCATAAAGGCAACTTTAAAACCGCTGCCGGGAGCCGCAACAGCAGTTGGTATGTGTCGCGAAGAAAAATTTCCGATCAGCGAGTCAACATTCTCAAACCTCTTTATTTACACGGCACTAGTTCAACCGATCATTAACGATCTCGTGACGATTCGTAAGAACGGCGACAGAAAACTAACTTCTGCTGCTGCGCGATTAAAAATCGAAGAGATTTTCAACCGCCTACGCGATACTGTGGTCAACGGCGACATGTCGCAGTGCCGCGCGTGGTGCAAAACTAAAATGCTTAGCCTCGGAATGAGCGGTGATGACTGCTGGCAGCTTTGCCATGACTTAAAAACTTATTTTACTTCTACCAATAGTGGCCCTGACGGATTTGACATGGCAAAAGTTGACCGCTGGGTAAAACTTGTGATCGACCATCCAAGCAGCATGCGTGAAACATATAACTATCATGGCGCGATTAAGAAATATGTAAAAAATAACGCATGGAATTCAGAACCTGTGTTTTCCCGCCGTCGAATCTTATCTACCGCACACGAAGCAGTAATCCGCGAGGAGTGTAAACCTTTTCTTGCCCCGGACCCGGGGAGTCCTCAATACTTTCCGCAGCTTTTCTATACTGGCTCTGCCACATACCCTTCAGATCGAGCTTGGGGCAAGAAGCTAGAGAGCTTTCTTGATTGGTCATTGAAGTATCGCCAGCCAGTCGCCATTGGAATTGTAACCGAAGGATTAATTGAACCTGCGGGTGCGCCGAATTTAGGACTACATGGATTTCATGCTGTCGTTGTCATTGGTCGCACAAAAATCAATGGTGAAAAATATTATATTGTCAAAAATTCCTGGGGACCAGGGTGGCTGCCAGAAACAAAAGGTATTCTCGCTAAGCGTGTTATGAAAAATGGCAAACCCGTTGGAGGACTTTTTGCGCTACCTGCCTCGACTTTAGATGACATTGTAAAAATTAGAGAAGAAGAGACTCCTACGCGCGGTTCCAAATCATATAACTCTGCTCGGATTGATTCGGCAGATTCACTAAGTAAAATTTATTTTAAATCTGACGAGTATGGCGGACGTGGAGATGGTGGGCCAAATACTCCGACACGCACAGGCGCTAATCCTACAAATGACGTCGGTTCTGAACTAGGCAAAGAATACTAGTCTATCTCCGGCTAACTACTGTCATCTCGCCTTCGACTCAAGCTCAAGCCGACATGCCTCCTGTCACACTGAAAAGTCCAGCACTTATTTCTTGGCGCGGGGGACGGGCGTTGCTGCAATGCAGCAACTGACTCGCAGCTTCCTCTCTGCTCGCCCTGCTCGCACGGGGTTCGAGTCCCGGGCTTACATTACTCACCAAAATTTGGAGCGGGGGACGGGACTCGAACCCGCGGCGTCAAGCTTGGGAAGCTTGCATTCTACCACTGAATTACCCCCGCGCTACCAGGCGGTTTATTGTTATTCCCCTAGATAGTCAACCTCCCAGAAAGAACTGTTATAAATGAATTGGGCCAAGTAGAACTTGGAATAAATTTAACTGCCCTCTGACCCTCTTGAAGAGCAATAACTTAATGTTTTGATAATTTGTCATTTTATTAGATACATCTAACAATCTCATTAGATACAACTCACAAATCGCAATATAAGCTATAACTATATATAAATATTAAGTTTATTTAGAATCGACGTGGTTTACTTTTCCCGTAAAAATGTGACTACAGAGACAATTTATTAATATCCCTCTATCCCATAGTTGTAGTCTGCTGGATTGGAGGCTTTGTTGCTTTGGTCATTAAGAGAAAGTAACTCTATACATCTATGCCACATTTCATTTTAGAGTGTTCACAATCATTTGCAAAATTAAAATGCTCGATAACTGTTGAAATCAGAGAACTTGATAAAAAGAGCTATGTAAAGAGTTTCGGTGGGAAGGCTCACGCAATAAAGTAAGACTGAACACCTAAGTTAGTAAAGTAACTATGACTGACGATAACGAAGATAATCCATGGGATACTGTCGACAAAATATTTGAATTTTCACTTCGTTACGAGCAAGAAGGAAAACCTACACCAGAAGTAGTCGAAGTTGCTAAATCGATTAGCTCTGATGAAGACGAATATTGGGGAATAATTTGTGCCCTACGTCATCGATCCACAGATGACGATTTTAATTATGTAAAAAGCCTCATTCAATCATCTATCGATAAAGAGCGTGAGATAGGAGCAGATATTTTAGGTATTTTTGGTTCGCCCAAACCAATCCGCCATGACGAATGTGTAGATTTATTAGTGCCATTACTAGACGATCTATCATCTGACGTCGTAGACGCTGCTTTAATGTCTCTGGGCCATCTCAGCGACATTAAAGCAATGGACAAAGTTCTTACATTTATAAATGATCCAGATCCCGGAAGAAGGCAATCTGTATCACATGCTATCGGCTCTCTCGAGGATCAACGAGCTATTAACAGCTTAATAATTTTAACTCGAGATGAAAACCGTGATGTTAGAAATTGGGCAACTTTTCATTTAGGATTCTATTCGTCTGAACACGAAGCTTTCAAAAATAAAAATACTCCTGAAGTACAACAAGCACTTTTGGACCGTACTACTGAAGAAGATGAAGAAATACGTGGAGAAGCAATCCTAGGCTTAGCTTCGAGAAAGCATCCGTTGGCTCGAGAGTTAATTTTGAAGGAATTACAAACTGATGAAATTATGACGTACGCTTTTGAGGCTGCTGAAGAGCTCGGTGACACAACTCTCATACCCGCATTAGAAGCATACCGGGCAAGACATACCCCTGAGCAATTGAGCGGTTACTACGTTGATTGCTTGGGCAACGCGATCAAGGCGCTGAAGGAACAAGAAGAAATTCAGAAAAAGTAACTCAACACACTAACAAAGCAAAAATTAAATTACTCATAGACGAACTAGATCTAATTGCTCCTAAAGAAGCCGCGAAAGTCCAAATTCGCATATTTGGTAGCGAAGGTGAAATCTCAGACATGCGTAGGAATACGAACGGTTACTTGAGTGGCACACTAGAAATCCTGGAAAGCGCTACAAGTTACGAACCTGGTAATACTTTAAAAGTTAACGAAGATTTACCTCGACTGCTCTAAACATGTCATTATCAAGCGTCAACTTATTACGCGCAGGATCCACTGCAACCATATCTGGCACAGAAACAGATGAAGCAAGAAGACTAAAAGTAATTACGGACAAAACATTTAGTTTCATACAGTATCTCCTTCAAATTGGCTCGGTTACAGCCCAGTTTGAATGAATGTGGAGAATTATAGAATTATAAGGTGCTAATTCACCGGGTTATTTATTAGCAAATTAAGTGCCTAATGGAGATGTATCATCCTTCTAGACCCAATATATTGAGAGTGCTATTTCTGAAGCCATGTCACGAATCAATTCAACCCTCAACACCTCATCCAAAGATTTTAAAGATAACTTAAAATCTTACGGCGCCCTGTCCGAAGAATTACAAAGTAAACTACAAACCGCACGCTCCCCGGAAACGACAAAAGACCTCGAACGACTCGCTTCACGCAATAAAAAAACAACCTTCGAAAGAGTCTCACTCCTAGTTGACCCAGGCACAGACATTTTGGAATTAAATCCTTTTGCTGGCGCCGATATGTATGAAGGCCTTCCTCCAGGTTCGGGCATCTACACTTGCATCGGCACAGTTGGCGGTCAAACTTCAATGATCGTCGCCAATAATCCATCCGTCAAAGGCGGCACCTACTTCCCCACTACGATCAAAAAACATCTACGCGCTCAAGAAATCGCCTTAGAAAATCATCTGCCCTGCTTTTACCTCGTCGATAGCGGCGGAGCATTTCTCCCACTACAAGCTGAAGTCTTTCCTGACCGCTATCACTTCGGAAGAATTTTTTACCATCAGGCTCAAATGAGCTCACGTGGCATTCCACAAATCTCAGTCGTGCTTGGATCTTGCACTGCAGGTGGTGCTTATGTGCCAGCCATGAGCGAGCAAACCGTAATGGTCAAAGGTAACGGCACTATTTTCCTTGGCGGCCCCCCACTCGTTAAAGCTGCAACTGGCGAAGAAATCTCTGCAGAAGCACTCGGTGGAGCAGAAGTGCACACTAAAATCAGTGGTGTTTCCGATTACATGGCTGAAACCGAAGAAGAAGCGCTGACAATCGCTAGGCGCGCCGCACGAAGCTTTGGCCACAAAACCACGCAGTATTTGGCCCCCGACAGAAGCCCGACTGCCCCTGCTTACGACCCACAGGAACTTTATGGAATTGTTGGAGCTGACATTAAAAGAAGTTTTTCTGCACTCGAGGTACTCGCACGACTACTCGATGAGTCACGCTTTGATGAATTTAAACCCGATTACGCGACAACCATTAAGTGCGGCTTCGGTCACATCGAGGGATTCCTAGTCGGGGTTGTGATCAACGACGGAATCTTATTTAGCGAGTCAGCACTAAAAGCTACGCACTTCATTGAGTTATGTAACGAACGCGGCGTGCCCTTGATTTTTATGCACAACATCGCCGGCTTTATGGTTGGTAAAGATGCCGAACATGGCGGCATTGCCAAGCACGGAGCAAAGATGGTTACTGCAGTAGCCACTTCTTGGGTTCCAAAGCTTAGCTTAATCATCGGCGGTTCTTTCGGTGCCGGCAATTATGCCATGTGCGGTAGAGCCTATGAACCCCGCTTTCTATTTAGTTGGCCAAACTCCAGAATCTCCGTGATGGGCGGACAACAGGCTGCAAACGTGCTGGCAACGGTGCGGTCAGACAAAGAAACTCCGGAGAGCGAGTTTAAAGCACAGATTGTTAAGAAATACGAAACCGAAGGTAGCCCTTATTACGCCTCGGCACGGTTATGGGATGATGGAATTATCGATCCCTTAATGACAAGGCATACACTGGCGCTGGCGCTTGGAGCTTGTAGAGTTGAGCCAGAAAATAAAGGCAGGTTTGGGGTGTTTCGAATGTAACTTATTTACTTAGGCTCCGGCTTGAACCTGAACTTATCCTTTTTAAACTTAACCTTACCCTTCTTGTCCACACAGGTTAGTAGTAAGCAAGAAGGGAAAGGGGCAGGATAAGGTTAAGTATAAGTTCAAGCCTAAGGAAATTTAGAGATAGTAATGTCTGCAAAAACCATTCAAAAAATCCTCGTTGCAAATCGTGGCGAAATCGCCCGAAGAATTTTTCATAGCTGCAGAAAGCTAGGGAAACAAACTGTTGCGATTTATACGCGTGGCGAAGAGCAAGCACTACATGTGCTCGAAGCCGACGAGAGTTTTTTAATTCCAAGTGACTCCTATCTTGATGAGGCTACGATTATAGAAATCGCCAAACAAGCCAAGGTCGACGCGATTCACCCGGGCTATGGATTTCTTGCCGAAAAGGCCTCATTTGCTGAAAAGATTGAAAAGGTAGGAATTATTTATCTTGGCCCAACGCCTGAAAGTATTGAAACGCTAGGCAGTAAGGACCGCGCACGCGCACTGGCTAGCAAATTAAAAATTTCTCTCCCTTCTGGGCTTGAAGGATCGGTGAGAGATCTAGAAAAAGGCGCTGCGAAACTAGCACTACCTTTGATGATTAAAGCCGCAGCTGGTGGCGGTGGTCGCGGCATGCGCATCGTGCAGGATCTAAAAACTTTGCCTCAACTTTTGGAATCAGCAGCACGCGAAGCTGAGTCGAGTTTTGGCGATGGAACACTGCTGCTTGAACGCTATATTCCAAGCGCCAGACATATCGAAGTACAGCTTGTCGGAGACGGCAAGGGAAACGTGATTCATCTTTATGAGCGAGAATGTTCGCTGCAGCGACGTTACCAAAAAGTGATCGAAGAAGCGCCGGCGGCGAATTTGCCTGAAAAAATGCGTGAACAAATTTTTCAAGCTGCTTGCAAGCTTGGATCAGAAGTTAAGCTTAGAAGCTTGGCTACTGTAGAATTTTTGGTAGCGACCCAAGACAACGGGCAAGCTGAATGGTTCTTCTTGGAGTGCAACACTCGTATTCAGGTTGAGCACCCAGTTACAGAATCAATTACTGGACTAGATTTAGTAGAAATCCAGATTTATATCGCAGAGACAGGTAACTTACCGATCAAACAAGACCAAGTCACAAGCACTGGGCATGCAATCGAAGCGCGGCTTTGTGCGGAGATCCCAGAATTAAACTTTCAGCCTGGCACGGGAGTCGTCAACGATCTCTATTTTCCAGAAGATGACTATCTCAGGATTGATCATGCCTTAGCTGTCGGGCTTAGTGTCACAACGCGCTTTGACTCACTCTTAGCTAAAGTTATCACTTACGCGGAAACTCGCCCCGCAGCATTAGAAAAACTAAGCGCAGCATTACGCGCGACTGTAATTTCTGGAATTGGCACAAACACACTGTTTCTCTTAGCGCTAGTGGAAACATTAGGCACTGGGAAAAAACAAATCCACACGACTTTCATCGAAAAGGAATTTTCTTACGAGTCAAATTCAGTTGAAATCGGCTTAGCCGCATTTGTAGCTGCACCTTACATCGTGCAGTCATTGCATAATGAATCAAAAAATTCTGCAATTTTCCCAAAGATCTTTCCAGAGCGAACATTTGTAGTGGCAAGCAAAACGCTTGTTAGCCCGACGCGCTATCAAGTCAAACTCCAGGACATTAAGTCCAACAGTGCGCTGGTGAGCATTAATGGCAGGAATTATCCGCTGACGATAAAAGACATCGAATACTCTTCAAGCAGAGACCTGGGGGCTACGACTCTGCTACAATTATCTGCTCCGAGTTTAGATTTTGGGACACTTGACGTTTTAGCTTCGACAACAAACTTTGAATATTGGTCGCTTGACCTAGAAGGCTCAATTGCAGTTTTGGGCAATACTCTACAAATCTCTCAAGCTTTTACTGACAAGTCCAAGCAAAACTTAAATCACGAAATTCACTCCCCGCTGCCTGGAAAAATTGTTGCTGTGCGCGCACAAGCTGGCGATAAAGTCGCCAGTGGCACCCCACTGATTGTGCTTGAATCAATGAAAATTGAGCATCTACTGCTTGCCCCCCGCGATATTACAGTTGGCGAGATCTTTGTTTCGCCCGGGGATCAGGTTGAGGCGAATAAACTTTTAGTGAGATTTTAGATTTTTAGATCATGCACTGCTCTAGGGACAAACAGGCAGGAAAAATTCCCTTCTAGGAAGCAGCGCCCAATCGCGGACTGAGTCGATTACGGTTTCGTAATCGACTCCGAAACTTTAACCACAAAGTATGCGATCAGGCCGTAAAGAATGGTTGAGATCGCAATCACAAACTCGCCCATCAGAAAGGTCACTGAAGTTTTGCCAGAAAAATTAATCTGCAAAACATCGTGAAAAAAAGCATACACTGGGTAGTCGATATATTGATAAACAAATTGAAGCCCTGGATAATGCCCACCGACTTCCTTAAAAACATCCGTCAGCTGGCCAAGCACCACGCAAGCATTAGCCACAATGAAATGTGTAAGGCCGACTGCATCAGCAACAACCGTAGCGACGTGTCTGGGTTTATTTTTCACTTAAAATTACTCTCGATTTGTTTATTCTAACCCAGCTTTGGCTCTGTGTGAAGCGGAATATTGTGAAGTAGCATATTATATTGCTTAAGCCTTATACTTGATCCTTGAACTTAGGCTTGAACATGTGCTTATCCTTAGCTCTCCAAGTAATAAATTTAAGAATCAGGCTGAGCGATACAAGGACAACTGTGACCACAGAAAGCAACCAAATTGAAACCCGCGTGCAAGAAATCGGCAAAGCTATTTTCTCTTACGCCCAATCGCAAACCCCCTCAGTCTTTAATGCTGAGTTTTATACCGGCAAGCTCATCGGCTGGGCGATGGAAGATGAGGAATTTAAAATCAACCTCTTTCGCTTCGTTGACGTGCTACCCACTCTTCGAGATTCAAGCGCAATCATCCGCCACGCTCAAGAATATTTTAAGCCAGTCGCCCACCGTATCCCCGGTCTTTTACGCTGGGGACTTGATATCAATCCTGATTCACTAGCGGCAAAGCTTAGTGCGCAACTTGTCAAATCACAAATCAAAGGCATGGCTGAACGCTTTATCCTCGGCGAAACGCCAGAAGAATCCCTGAGTGCGTTGCGAAAAATTAGGAAAGCCGGCATGGCTTTTACCGTTGATTTACTTGGCGAAGCAACGCTAAGCGAAGAAGAATCAGAAGAATATTTTAACCGCTACCTAACTTTACTTGAAACACTCGCTGAGCATGTCCCAAGCTGGCCCGAGGCAAAGTCGTTAATCCCCGGACACTTCGGTGAAGAAACGGCGATTAACGTTTCAGTTAAACTCTCCGCACTCTATTCGCAATCTGGGCCTTTAAATTACGAAGAAAGTCTAAACTATCTCTCCGACAGACTCGGGCGCATTATGCGTAAAGCTAGTGAAATTGGCGCTTACGTGTTTGTCGACATGGAAGATACAAAATTCACTGACCTAACAATTGACGTCGTCAAGAAAACTCTCTCAACAGGCGAGCTGAGCACTTATGCTCGCGCAGGTTTTGTGCTCCAAGCATACTTAAAACGCACTGAAGCTGACGTGCGTGGAATTATTGACTGGGCAAAAAAACGGGGCACTACAATTGGCGTGCGCTTGGTTAAGGGCGCTTACTGGGATACAGAAAAAATGCTCGCCGAGCAAAACGGCTGGGAGCCTCCTGTCTTCGAAGAAAAATCTGCAACCGATGCAAACTATGAAAAGCTCACTGGACTTTTACTTTCCAACACCGAAGTAATCTTTCCTGCGTTTGCTTCACATAACATTCGTTCGCTTTCCGTTGCTGCAGCAACGGCAGAAGTCTTAGGAGTGCCAAAAACTAAGTTTGAATTACAGTCACTCTACGGCATGGCCGAGCCGATCAAAGAAGCTTTTCTTAAGCAAGGTTATTTGATCCGCGAATATGCACCCATCGGCAAACTGATCCCAGGCATGGGATACTTAGTGCGACGCTTACTAGAGAATACCTCCAACGAAGGATTTTTACGTCTCGGGTTTCATGAACATGAAAAAGCTGAGGTGCTACTAAAAAAGCCCGACCCGAAAAAAACTGATTACCTGCAGCCAAAATTTGCAGAATTTGAAAATGTCCCGGCAATTGACTTTTCTCTATCCACAGAGCGGATAAAACTTCAAAACGCAATCACTGCACTCCAGACTACGATCGCTAAAAAACCCATACAAATTCACCCGATCCTTGGAGGAAAAGATTTAAAATCAGACAAAGTTATTAATTCAACCGCTCCAGATCATATCAAGCAAGTTGTCGCTCATGCCCATCTTGCTAATCGTAACCAGGCCGAAGAAGCAATTAAACGTCTCCAATCTTTTTTCCCGAGCTGGCGCAAAACTCCAGTTGAAGAGCGCGCTCAAATCCTCGAACGTACTGCTGAGATTATCAGCAATAAACGCGCAGAATTCATGGCGATTACCATTCTCGAAGCTGGAAAACCTTGGGTCGAAGCGGATAAGGACATTGCTGAAGCAATCGACTTTTTACGTTTCTACGCTAAGGAGGCGCGCAAACTTTTCACACCTGAACGCCTTGGACATTACCCAGCAGAACTCAACCACTACCTCCAAGAACCTCGCGGAGTGACTGTGGTGATTGGACCTTGGAACTTCCCTGTCGCGATTCCCTGCGGGATGTTTGCCGCGGCGCTTGTTACTGGAAATACTGCGCTACTTAAGCCCTCACAACATACCCCCTGGTGCGCAGAAGCAATCTTTAGGGCCTTCCTCGAAGCGGGTCTTCCGCCTGAAGCTGCGGCATTTATGCCTTGCTCTGGGGCTGAAGTTGGGTCGCTGATGGTTACACATCAAGATGTTACGACAATGGTATTTACGGGTTCGCGTGAAGTTGGACTAGAAATTATCGAAAAGGCAAGTCATGTTTCTCGTGGACAAAATCACATCAAGCGCGTGATTGCTGAACTTGGCGGCAAAAATGCGATGATTGTCGATGAGGATGCAGATCTTGACGAGGCTATTAAAGGCGTAATCTATTCTGCCTTTGGCTATGTTGGTCAAAAGTGTAGCGCTTGCTCACGCGTCTATGTCGTGGGCTCAGCTTATGATGAATTTATTGATCGCATTTCCCAAGCCCTGACTAGTTTAGTTGTTGGCCCGGCAAGCGATCCCGGAACATTCATCGGCCCGGTGATTAGCAGTGAAGCACAAGCGCGCATTAACGCTATAATTGAGAGTGCAAAGAAAGATTGTAAATTAGTCGCCCAGCTCAAACTCCCACAAACGCTTACGAGCACGGGCTCATACGTCGCTCCAGCAATTTTCACGGACATTCCCGCTGGGCATCAATTGCTTACCGAAGAAATTTTTGGACCAGTGCTTGCTGTCGCTAAAGCTAAAAGCTTTACTGTGGCAATTGATCTAGCAAATAACTCCGACTACGCCTTAACTGGGGCAGTCTTTAGCCGTAGCCCACAAAATCTCCAGTATGCACGCGAAGAATTCCGCGTAGGAAATCTCTACATCAATCGCCATTCGACAGGAGCACTGGTTTATCGCCAACCTTTTGGTGGCTTCAAAATGTCAGGAGTAGGCTCAAAAGCTGGTGGCCCGGATTATCTCGCTCAGTTTACCGTGCCCCGGGCAATTTCTGAAAACACCATGCGCCGTGGCTTTGCACCGGTTGAGTAGGTTACTTTTTTCGCGCAAAAGAAAGCTAAGTTGAGCGTTGGCTTGAACGTATCCTTGAACTTCCCCTACTCAGAACCGCACTCAGCAATTTTGCTTTTTAGAGCGCTTCACCTTTTGATGTAGCAATCAAAAGCCTCACATATGGCACAGAAAGGGTAAGCTTAAGTAGAAGTTCGAGCCGAAGTTCAATTAGCTACTACAACCCCCCAAAATCTCTACACTTTCTCAGCAAATTACCCTCCAACATAACTCTCAAGCAAATCCGAATAAATTCCGACAATTAAAGGGAGGTAAGAGTTTCTCGTAGGAAGAAAATTTAATGGCGTTTGAGGATGACGAAAAAATTATTCGTGTCGGTGATTCCTTTCAGGATTCATTTAACCGTATTCGTCTGCTCATCGAAGCTGGCGAAGATCCACAAGCAATCTATCAAGCTGTTGCTTCCTCGGCGGCAAGTTTGCCGGGAGTAACAAGTGTCAGTATTTTCCTTCCCGAAGAAGCCAAGGACGATTTCCTCAGGACTTCAGTCGTTGCGCAAAGTGGCAAATTCGAAATCCCTCCTCCAAGTTCGGCACTCTTTAAAAATCCTGAAGATACGCTTGCGGTTAACGCGCAACATCCAATTCAATATTTTGACATTGTCAATACAGGTTCTCCTGTCGGGTCACTTGCAGTAGCATTAGAAAAAAATGTTAGCACAGAGACCTTAAGTAACTTATCAATTCTTGCCCACCTCTGCAGTAGCTCTTTTCAAGCCCAGCGCTTGAATTCAACACTACATCACTACATGGATCGTTTAGACGTGTTGAATCAGTTCATGCAATTACTAATTTCACATCCTGGCCTACACCGCACAGTTAAACTAATCGCGCGCGAAGTTGCCTTTCGCGTTGGAGCAGATTCGGCAATTTGTCTACTGAACTCAGGCGATAATGAAAATTTTGAACCCGTAGGCATTTACGGTCAAAAACCAGAAATGCTTCCACGGTCATTCTCTATGAGTCACCCACTCTTAGGCTATGCCCTAAAGACTGGGCGAATTCTTTCTGTTCCTGACATTAGCACGCAGACTCACTACGGCTTGTCTTTTCTCGGCGATATTGGCGTTGTCTCAGCCTGCTGCGCGCGCGTAGAATTCCGTGGCACTTTACTTGCTGCACTTATTGTAGGCTTTAAGCAACCGCGACGTTTAAGTGAGAGAGACTCGACACTTTTTGACGAATTTAGCCGCGGCGCGGCAATTGCAATTGCTAACGCTCAAGCACAAGAACGCCTCACAACTTACGCCGAAAAACTTGAATCATTAGTACAAGAACGCACCGCAGATTTGGCCGTGCAGATGGGACGGGTTGAAGAAGAGAGTCGTGCCAAGAGTCATTTTGTCGCAAACGTCAGCCACGAATTTAGAACTCCGCTTACAGCAATTATTGGCTATTCGACAGTTCTAGCCGATGGTGTCTTTGGTCCAGTTACAGACAAGCAGCGCGATGCTTTGCTTTCAATTGGGCGCTCCAGTCAACATCTGAAGGAACTAATTGATGATATTTTAAACATTGCACGAATTGAATCGGGCAAAGAAGATCCTAAGCCGGCGCGCATTGAATTGCAGAAAATTCTTGAACAAAGCCACAAACTGATGGTGCAATCAGCGCAAGGTAAAGGGATCACGCTTGAGCCGCTTGTTCTCGACCAGGGCCTGAGCAAAGAAGCACTCTGGATTGACCCGCGTCACATTCGACAGATCTTAATTAACTTCCTATCTAATGCAATTAAATATACCCCAAGCGGCGGTATCGTTCGCGTTGAAGCTCAAATTATGAGCGATAAAATTCGTATCGGTGTGCGCGATACGGGCGTTGGAATCCCACGGAATCAGGTCGAAAAAATCTTTTCACGTTTTGAACGTGGTACTGATAGCTATAGTGAAAAGCAAACTGGAACCGGACTTGGACTAGCGTTGACAAAACGCCTCGTTGAAATAAACGGTGGAACAATCGGCTTTGAAAGTGAAGTCAATCGCGGTTCATTCTTCTGGGCGCTTGTGCCCCGCGCAGCAGATCAAGAAGATGCGGTAAATCAACCCGCCGTACAAGCGGTAGTTGAAAGTGGTATCCAAGAAAAACTAGCAGGCTTAAGTATTCTCGTTGTCGATGACAATGAACTAACCTGCGAAGTGCTCAAAACTATTATTCATAACGCTGGTGGCACGGCACACACTGCATTCTCTGTCGGAGAAGCACGGCGTTTAGTTGATGATACTCCGGTCGATATCGCTCTGGTCGATCTAGCAATGCCCGGAGAAAGCGGCCTTAACCTAATTGATTACATTCGCACGCACACAGCTCCACAAACCAATACTTTACCAGTAATTGTAGTCAGTGCCTGCGCTTTTCCAACCGACCAAGAAAAAGCAGTCGAGCATGGAGCTTCACTCTTTATTCCAAAACCATTTCAGCCGCATGATATCGTTACTGCGATTCGCGATCAGGTAACTTCCAACGTACTTACCAACTCAGGAAAATTTAAAATTAGTTTATGAGCGACAGACAAACCCCAACAGCACAAATTCTACTCTCACTTGGACAAGCGTTCGAACGCACTAGCAGCTATCCCGTTGGCTCTGAGATGCTTAAAAAATTGGAACAGGCGGTTGTGAACCGTCGCGCAACACTAGCAGATTTTACCGACGCTATTCTACTTGAACCGCTTTTCACGATCCGCATGCTAAAAGAAGCAGTCCTTGCTGGTCAGAGTTGGCCAGAAGATTCAATCGAACTGTTGAGTTTTGTGACAAGAAAGCTTGGGCCTCAGGGCGTGCTCACACTTTGCCAAAATGCAACTGAAACAAAGCGCTTTACTACAATCCTTAGCCGCGCGGCACTAATGATTGATTTACGTAAACTTACTCGCTTGCAGGCCCTCATCGCCGAAGAAACCTTGAAGCGCAGTGGCAATTTTCCAACTCCACAAATTACGCACGAAGTGATTTACCTAGTCAGTATCATGATGAATGCGCCTGCACTTTTAGTGCACTTCTATTACCCTCAGGTAATCGATGCAGCGGCCCGCAGATCGCGCCTACATAGCCATGCGCTCACCCAGGCAATCAGCGAAGCCTTAGGTATCAGCATTGAAGAGTTACTGCAGACAACTTTGAACTCAATTAATTTGCCCAAAACGTGCATAGAAATTTGCCTCGATGCCTTTGAAGGAGCTGTCACGCGCACAGCTGAAACACCCTACCAAACAATCATCCCGGCCTTACATACGGCCCAACTTGTAGCTTCAATGTTCATGATTGATGAATCTTCTGATAGCTTAGAAAGTTCAGCCCGCGTTGGAGCAATATTGGGCTGGGCCAGTGAGGAAACGCTGACTGAGATCATGCGTAAAATCCCTGAAGTTGAACGCATTTTACAATTACGGGAACTTCCAGCATTACCTTCTCAGCCCTCTCGTTTCCAGCCGAAAGAAGAAAAACAAGTTCCCAATACTCCGCCTGCGGAACTTGAACCGTATCTTAACGAGTTGCAGCAAGCCGTGCGCAATATGGAATCAACAAGCTCGATTATTAGTACGGTCATGGAAGCCCTGGCCGAAGGTCTTAATTTCGATCGCGTAATCTTAATGCTTAGCGACGAATCTGGCTCCGAACTGCGCGGACATATGAGTTTGGGCAGGAAAATGAACTTGAATCCTAAAACCCTGAAACGCTCAATGAAGGTCTGCCTACTGTCTAGTGATTCACAGCAAGATCAGCAAAAGCAGAGCTTACCATTCATCGACGAACCACTCTTTAGCGATGCAGCATGTTTCGTTACAATTCCCGTTGGTGGGTCACCGCTTGAACCAAGTGGCGTAATTTATGCTGACATTGTTCAAGCTGCAGAACTGAATCCGACACAAGTAATTGATCAACGTAAAAAAGATTCGATTCGAATGCTTTCCGAATTAGTAACACAAGCGGTAACAAGAAAAGATCAGGAGCGTAAAAGACTGATATGAAACTGATATGCTGCGATGATGACCCAATTATCAGGGAGTTGCTTTCGAGCACTCTGAGCGACCTCGCTCATGACGTTAAAACTGTGGCCACTGGTCGCGATGCTTTAGCTGCCCTCGATGGCTCGGTTAAAAGCAACCCCGAGGAACAAGTTTGCGTGATCCTCGATCTAAATATGCCCGAGATGAGTGGCTGGGATGTGCTCGAAATGATTCGTCAAGGCAAGAACACTAAACATGTCCCGGTGATTATTCTCTCTTGCCAAGATGGGCTTGAAGATCTGCTGAATGGCTATAAACTTGGCGCTGATTTTTATATTACTAAGCCTTTCACTAAAGAGTCTCTAGCTCAAGGATTAGAACTCGTAGCGAAGTTTAACCGAAAAGCAGAAAGTGATAAGTCTTAGAGCAATTCACGATTCTATCTAGCGCATGGTGGAACGCATTACCCCTTCCCCTCCAGTACAAGCTAGAGTTTAAACAACATATATTTTGGGCACTCAGTCTAAATAACTTGACTTTGGGCAGCTCTTTATGGCCCTCTGGTTGTTCTTAAGAAAGGCTAGAGGGAATTTTGTTTAGTTTTTTAGATCTACCACTTGTTGTTGAAGCCAAATCGGGGCTGATGAACTCAATGTCCTCTGGTTCAGGGCATACGTTTCTTGTTTCAATTTTTGTCCTTTTATTACTTGGTGGAATTGGGTTTCCAATCCCCGAAGACCTCCCCCTACTACTTGCGGGAGTTGCACTTTCACAACATGTTACTGATCTATGGACAACATTTCTAGTTTGCTACGTTGGCGTGATGGTTGGCGACCAAGCTATGTATTTCATGGGCTATCGTTTTGGCACAAAGCTCCTTTCAGCAAGCGCACGTTCTGATTTCTTCCCGGCACTGACCGAGGATAAGCTCAACGAAATTCGCGAGGGCCTACGACGCAAACGTCTGTTATATATTTTTATTGGGCGTCATCTCTTCCCAATTCGCAGCGTAACTTTTCTCTCGGCCGGTGCCCTACGAGTGCCTTTTTTTGAGTTTCTGCTAGCCGACGGCCTTGCCGCCTTAGTAAGTGTTTCGATCATGCTGGGAATTGGCTACTTTTTGGGAGGTTTTGTTCCTGCTGAAACTGTCGAGCATTTTGCCCATGAGGCGCACATTTGGGTAGGTTGGATCACTGCAATTCTCGTTGTCGGTGGGGTGGGATATAAAGTTTATCACCACTATAAGGTCCTCAACAAAAAATAGACTGCATTGCTCTATTCCCTTAGGCTTGAACTTACCCTTACCCTTGAACCTACCCTCACCCTCATTGTCCCGTCCTGAAATTTGTCTGCAGATAATTGAAAAATGCAAAAAGGCAAGGATCAGGTAAAGTATAAGTTCAAGCCTAAGCAACTGAGCAGTCAGTTATCGACAATTGAGTCACAGCTGGATAAATTTAAGATCTAACTCTAATGCATCGAGCGGGCAGGACAGCCGATAATTAGCTCCTGAAGTGCCTTACCAAAAGCTAAACGCAACGATGTTGCGGCAGTTTCAACAATTCCCTGGGCGGAACGGATCACCGCTTCATACTCTAGTGAATTTGTAACTCCAACATGATAAATCATCGCTTGTCGAGCTTCAAACTGCTCAACCAGCTGTTCTACAGTAGGCAACCAAATAAAACTTTGACGCAGTTCTTTAGGAGTAAGCCCCTGTGGATCGACTAAAATCGAAACGCGCTCAATTTCATTACGTAGTGAGATTTCATCACCAATTTCTGGGTTCCAAACTAACCCTACTCGGTCAAGCTCGACAGATATGCGGATGAACTCGTTGTTCCTAGTTTCCAAAGCCCCTCTCAGATTACATATTGAACTTCAGCACTTTGCACTTTCAGTATCGTCAAGATTTTAACAAAGCAAAAGAGTTTATTTCTAGAATGAGTACTCGAAATTGCCCTTTAACCCAGCAGCCCACCTACGCTAAAGCTCCGGCACCACAAGAATATTTGAAGAAAATATCTAAAGAAATGCTCCAGGGAAGCTCTGTATTAAAATGAAATACTCCTGATTCCCGCTTTTTTGACCTTTCACTGGCGAAGCAAAGGCCGGAGAACATGTCTTACCAAGCGCATGAACATAATCGCTGACTAAACGTGTTGCCAATAACTGATGCGCTGGATCTTTCACAACTCCACCCTTCTCGATATATTCGGGCCCAAGCTCAAATTGCGGTTTTACTAACGCAAGAATTTTAGCCTCTACCCTTTCTAAAGCATTAAAAATGAAGCTTAGGGTTTGTCTTAAACTTATAAAACTTAAATCAACGACAACAAGAGTCGGGGGTCCTGAGCTAAACAATTGATCAGTAAGGTCCTTAACGTGAAACTCTTCGCGAGCACAAACACGTATATCGTTACGAATCCGATCGACAAGCTGATGCTTCCCAACATCAAGCGCATACACAAAGCTTGCTCCATGTTGCAGTAAGCAGTCAGTAAATCCCCCCGTAGAAGAACCGATATCGAGGCAGATTTTTCCATGAACATTTATTTGGAAATGCTGCAGCGCAGCTTCGAGTTTATCACCCCCACGGCTAACATATTTAAGTGGCTGATTACGCAGTCGTATTTGCGCATGGCAGTCAACAAAGGTCCCAGCTTTATCAACCGGAACTTCGTTAACGAGGACCTCTCCAGCCATGATTAAGGCTTGAGCTTTTTTCTCACAACTAGCAAGTCCAGCCTCAACCACAAGCTTGTCGATTCTTTGTTTAGGCGAAGCCATCAGGGCTAATGCAGTACATGCTTACGTTTAAGTTTACGATTGATTTTCAGCTTGATTTAAATTCACTGCTGCTGTTTGTGCCTTAGGCATTTGCTTCATTGCATACCAATTTCTAAGCAGCTTCATGGCTTCTTCAAGCTGAGGATCTTCCTTAAAAAGCTTATCCAGGTTTGCTTCCATTGCTAGTCGCGACCCAATTGGCAATACCGTACTGCCTGTCATCTCGCGTTCAATATTTTCACCCTTGCCTTGTTGCTGTGGGTTTTTAATTGCTCCGGGCAATTCACCTTCACTGCGAGGGAAAAATTTAACTTCGTCTTCTTCGAGTAATTCTTCTTGGTCGGAAAGGAAGCGGCGCGCAGGGACGACCACATCGGGAGTAATTCCTCGTGCCTGAATCGAACGACCGTTACGTGTATAATAAAGCGCAGTAGTTAGCCTTAGCGCCGAACCGTTATCCATGGGCAATACCGTTTGCACCGAACCCTTACCAAAAGATTGAGTGCCGACAACAAGTGCAAGCTTAGCATCCTGCAAAGCCCCGGCTAAGATTTCAGCTGCCGAAGCAGAGCCACCGTTGATTAATACAACAATTGGTAGCTGTGGTTCATTCTTGTCGTCCTGAGCATAAAATTTTTGCTTCTGTGATTCGAGGCGACCATCAGTATAGACGACCAGGCCTTCTTTCAGGAAAATGTCTGCAGTTTCGACAGCCTGCGAGAGCAATCCACCCGGGTCATTACGCAAATCAATTACTAGCCCCTTGAGTTGTCGATCCGCCCCCTTACCATTTAATTTCTCGATCGCTTCTCGCAACTCCTTGCCTGATTCTTCTTGGAATTGGGCAAGTCGAACATAACCAAAGCCTTGCTCAAGCATGCGTGAACGTACGCTCTGAACGCGAATCACATCACGTAAAATTGTAATCGGAATTAACTCAGGCTTGTTTTCGCGGTGAACAGTTAAAGTAATAGGTGAGCCCTTTGGCCCGCGCATTTTTTTCACAGCGTCGATCAAAGTCATGTTTTTTGTAAATTCATCGCCAACTTTAATAATCTGATCACCAGCTTGAACGCCGGCAGTTTCGGCAGGAGAACCTTCGATTGGAGCAATTACTGTTAAGATCCCATCTTTAACGTTAATCTCAATTCCTAGTCCGCCAAATTCACCTTTAGTCTCAACTTGCAATTCATTGAAACTTTCTTGATCCATGTAACTGCTATGCGGATCGAGACTTTGCAGCATGCCCTTAACAGCCCCCTCTGCAAGGTCTTTCATGTTAACCTCGTTAACATAATTCTTGCGGACTAGTGCGACAACGTCAGCAAAAAGCTTAAGCTCCTCATATGCGCTCCCGAGCACGCTTTCCTTGGCAGCGACCTGATGCACGAAGGCAGGAACTAAAATGATCGAGCACATTGCACTGATTAAAAGTACTAAAAAAGATTTTCGTGACATGGTTACCTGCTTTTCTCGTCGCATGAAGGCTGCTTAATATGCTCAACTAACTACTTGAGATTTTTTTCCCGGATTCGACTACGACTTGGACATTTGCACTTTTATCGCATGCGCCAACTGTTCTACTCACAGATGCTCCGGGTTTAATTGTTGCGCTATAAGTTTGGCGGAATGAACGCTTGCCAGATTTATCGAAACCTTCAACTGCGTAGCGCACAGAAAAAGCATTATCCTTGTCTGCATTCGATAGTGTCGCCACGCAACGTCCCTTCTGTACGGAAATCCCTCCGGTAATTGCGCCTGGCTCTTCTCCCGGAGCATCAGGTGTTAGAGCATTAAACACTCCACCTTTGGAGGAAATCGTTCCCATCCCCGCAACTACTCCTGGTTGAACTTTCAGCTCATCTTTCTTTTCATCTTTTTTATCGGCAGTTTCAGCAGTAGCCTCGCCTTCCGTTGTCGCTGCAGCAGCTTCTTGCTCTTTGGCCTGCGCAGCAAGTTGCTCGGGTCGCGGCGGTTGCTGAGGGGCCGGCGATTTTCCAGGTTTTGCCTGGGCTAATACACTTCCACAAAAAAATATGCTTGCTGATAGTGCCAAAATTCTTAGAGCGCTCATATTCTCCATCAAAATCTAAAATCAAAAATTTACAAACGAAGCATTGCTTTATAGACCGACATTTTCGCCCTAAAAAGCCGATAACGCAAGATCTTGCTATTTAAAGTGATCAAATCCCAGCGAACCGCTTCCGCCAAGGGTTTTTACCCAGTCAGTAGCAGCCAGAATCAAGCCGTTTTGCCCTCTTACGTATAAGCCAA
>JAEUWB010000029.1 GCA_016786595.1 bacterium
CCAATATATTACCTAATCACCTCAAATTATTTACACACAGGTAGCATGAAAGCTTTCAAACGACACCTTCATATTTCGCTTATTATTGCTTTTTTAACAACTCTTGCAAGTTGCGACACAAATTATTGGTGGTCTCGAGGACAGGCGCCTAGCGTAGACACCTTGCTCAAGAGAAACTACGATCAGTTTTCTTCTGCACTGAGCAATACCTCCTACAAGACTAATCCACTTATTCCACTGGCAAAACAAGTTGAACTGGCAATGACAAATTTATTTAGTTCGTTGCAGAGTGAGGCTGATGCGAAAACACTCAGTTCGAAAATGGATCAAGTTCTAGATGCCTACATGAATCTCGAAGGTAAGCTTTCGCCTGGTTCGCAACCTCCCTATGGTGAATTATCAAGTCAATTAAGAAGCATGTCTGACAAGTTGCTTCGCGGTGAAAAAGTTTCTGCTGCAACGTTTGGTTTATTCGTTGCTCGATCATACAAATTTCTTGCTAGTGAACTTTCGCTACCACAGCCGATTGATCCACCTGCAACAGCGCAGCCTACTAAATAGTGGCGCTGCTCAAGGAATCAATAAGGGGTCTTAAGTGTCAAAGTCGTTAGTAATCGTTGAATCACCAACTAAGGCAAAAACCATTACCAAGTTTCTTGGTAAAGATTATGTTGTTAAAGCCTCCTTCGGTCACGTGCGGGATTTGCCAACAAGTGCTGCTGAGATTCCTGCAAAAGTAAAAAAAGAGCCTTGGTCGCGTTTAGGTATTAACGTCGACAATGATTTTGAAGCCTTATATGTGGTTCCTGCGGGCAAAAAAGATAGCGTCAAAGACTTACAAAATGCCCTGAAAGATGCCGAAATTCTCTATCTCGCAACGGACGAAGACCGTGAAGGAGAGTCAATCAGCTGGCATTTACTGGAAACGCTTAAGCCAAAAGTTCCAGTAAAGCGACTTGTTTTTCACGAAATTACTAAGGAAGCAATTAAAGCAGCAATCGAGCATCCGCGTGATATCGATGAAAATCTTGTGCGCGCCCAAGAAACGCGCCGCCTGGTTGACCGACTTTATGGTTATGAAATCAGCCCGCTACTTTGGAAAAAAATGGCGGCAGGGTTAAGTGCTGGTCGCGTGCAAAGTGTTGCCGTGCGCTTATTGGTTGACCGCGAACGCGAACGCATTGCCTTTAAGAAGGCAGCTTTCTGGGGTTTACGTGCGACTTTTGCCAAGGGTAGCGAAGCTTTTGATGCGGAGCTTACACACTTAGCTGGAACTCGAGTTGCAACTGGCAAGGATTTTGATCCCAATACTGGCGCGCCTGTAATCGGGGTTACCGTTGTTAACCAGGAACAAGCAGAAAAGTTAGTCCATAAACTAGCTGGATCTGACGCCACGGTCTCAAGCGTTGAAGAAAAACCTTTTACGCAAAGACCTGCACCGCCCTTTGTGACGAGCTCATTGCAGCAAGAAGCAAACCGCAAGTTACGCCTTTCTGCTAAGCGCACCATGCAGATCGCTCAGCAGTTATATGAGAACGGTTTAATTACATACATGCGAACCGACTCTGTGACTTTGTCAACGCAAGCAATCGATGCTGCGCGAAATTTAATCCGCGATTCGTATGGCAAAGACTATTTACCGAATGAGGCGCGCATTTATAAGACGTCCGTGAAAAATGCCCAAGAAGCTC
Organism: bacterium; assembly: GCA_016786595.1. Lineage (NCBI taxonomy): Bacteria > bacterium. The sequence goes on from JAEUWB010000029.1 coordinate 1,692, forward strand.
ACGAAGCGATCCGTCCGGCTGGCGATGCCTTTACGTCAATTGAGGCTGTGCGTGATCAACTTGGACCTGAAGCAGCTAAAGTTTATGAATTGATTTGGAAGCGCACTGTCGCCAGCCAAATGAAAGACGCTACTGGGACATACATCACAGTAGAAGTCGACGTTGATCAGGCAAAATTCCGCGCCAGCGGAAAGACGATTCAGTTTCCAGGATTCTTACGGGCTTACGTCGAAGGTTCAGATGATCCGGAGGCAGACATTGCCGACCAAGAGCGAATTTTACCGCAGGTCTCAAAAAACGAAAATTTAGGTCGAGGTCAGTACGAGGCCTTAGAACGCTCAACTCAGGCCCCTGCTCGCTATACGGAAGGTAGTTTAATTAAGGAACTCGAAAAACGTGGGATTGGTCGACCGAGTACTTGGGCGACAGTTGTTGATTTAGTCTTAAGCCGCGATTACGCATTTAAGAAAAACAACGCGCTAGTGCCAACTTTTACTGCGCTGGCTGTAATTGGGTTGTTGGAAAAGCACTTTGGAAAATTACTCGATTATGAATTTACAGCACGACTTGAAGATGATCTCGATGCGATCTCGCGTGGTGAGGCGGGAAGCGTTGATTACTTAAAACATTTTTATTTCGGCAATGGACATGCGGGACTCAAAGGCCTTGTCCAAAGTGGGGAAAAAGATATTGACCCGCGTGAAGTTTGCGGAATGCCACTTAAGGATAGTGATAAGCTTGAAGTGCGCATTGGCAAGTATGGACCATTTCTTTCAAATGGCACTGCACGCGCCAGTATTCCCGAAGGGCTTTGTCCTGACGAACTAACCTTAGACGCTGCGCAAACTTTAATCGAGAGCGCAGAGCGCGGGCCAGAATCAATTGGCACTGACCCTGAAACAGCAAAAGCGATCTATGTTAAAACTGGACGTTTTGGCCCATATGTACAGCGTGGTGAGAGTGGCGGGGAAGGGGAAGAAAAGCCCAAAATGGTTTCACTCTTAAAGGGCATGCAACCGGCTGATGTAACGCTCGAGCTCGCTTTGCAATTACTTGCTCTGCCGCGCACACTAGGAACGAATCCCGATAACAGTGAAGTGATTACTGCAGCTGTGGGACGTTTTGGCCCATATATCAAATGTGGATCTGAGTATCGTAGTATTCCAGCAGACGCTGAATATAATGTCCTGACAATTAATTTTGACCAGGCGCTAGAGCTTGCAAGACAGCCAAAAGTATCTAGACGTGGGGCCCCGACTAAGCCGAAGGCACTACGCGAAGTTGGCGTTCATCCAGTTACAGAAAAGAAAATTTCTCTGTTTGAGGGACGTTACGGTCCTTATGTCAGTGACGGGGAAATTAATGCTTCGTTGCGTAAGGGTATGAGCGTTACAGAATTAACACTCGATGAAGCTGTGAATTTGCTGAATGAGCGCGCAGCCAAAGGTCCAGTGCAGAAAAAGTCCCGTAAGCGATCGGATAAAGCTGCGACAAAAAAGTCGACCGGAAAATCTAAAAAACCGAAAGCTAGTTCTGAAGCGGATGCCAACATCGTTGAATAATTTTGGCAAACTAAAGCTACGCACCATCGCGCTTGCTTTAAAATCAGCGTAGGGCTTGTCCTGCGCGGGCAAAAAGATCGCGAAATTTAACTTTGATTTGCTCATTCAGCAGAAAAATTTTATAAGATTTCCCGAGAGTTTATTAAAGGTAGCTATGGCTGAAAATATTTCAATTGAAGATCCTTGCGGCGAATTTGGTCCAACTCAACGCTGGGCCTTAGTTTGGTTTGTTGCAGTATTAGCGATCGGTAGTTTCGCAACTTACACATTTTCTCAAACCGACCGCTGGATGTACGACAATAACGCTGAGTTTCTTGATTATCAGGCCTATCGCGAAAATCGTAACGCGATTTATTCACTTGCTGCTGAGCGTGTTGATGAGCGTGCCCACCGCGCAAATTTAGCACATGCCGAACAGTCATTGGACAACCAGGTAAAACAAGAGTCTCTAGTTGGCCAAGAAGTAGTGCATGCTGGCACAGACAAAAGTAAAGAGGCAGATCATGCTCCGACCAATCAACACGGACACTAAGCTGGTTATGAACCGTGATGATGCGTACTTGCTCCTAACTGAGTATACGAAAAGTGATAGCTTAATTAAGCATGCCCTGGCGGTTGAGGCCTGCATGCGTTGGTATGCCCGGGAATTTCAAGTCGACCAGACCTATTATGGAATTACTGGCTTGTTGCATGACTTTGACTACGAGCGCTTTCCTGAACCATTTTCTGCAGACAATCAACCAACTGGGCACCCTTTTGCTGGTGTCCAGATTTTAAGGGACAAGCAGTACCCCGAAGAAATGCTGGAAGCGATCTTGGGCCATGCGCACTATACGAATGTCCCACGCACAACTCAGTTAGCGAAGACACTTTTTGCCGTCGATGAATTGTCAGGTTTAGTGACTGCAAGTGTCTATGTTCGCCCTGATAAATCACTACATACTCTTGAAGTCAGTTCAGTGAAGAAGAAGATGAAAGATAAGGCTTTTGCCCGTGGTGTTAACCGCGACGACGTGATGCAGGGTGCGCAAGAGCTAGGCATTGAACTAGATACGCACATTGGAAACGTGATCCAAGCCATGCGTGAAGTTGCTCCGGCACTTGGCTTAAATGGCCTTTAGTCTGAATGGCCTATGATCCCACAAAACTACGAACTAGTTTTTTCTAAATCACAAATTCATGCCAGCGTGCATACTTTGGCCGAAACAATTCGTCCCTGGGCAAACCGGGTACTGCACCGTACAAATCATGCTCCGCTTGCACTAACAGTGCTCCGTGGAGGCGTTTTCTTTGCAGCAGATTTTTTACGTGAGTTGGGGGTTTCCTGTGAGCTTTCTTTTATTGGGGCAAAATCCTATTCGCAGCTCGATAATTCCCAAGCTCCGGTCGTTGAGCTCTCGAAGTTTGAAGCGGAAATTAAAGACCGCGGAGTAATTGTTTTGGATGACATTTGTGAGTCGGGTAAAACATTTGCAGCGATTTCACAGCTCTTAAAATCAAAACAAGCGTTTGATGTGCGCACTATAGCTTTGATCTTACGTGATACTGGTAAAGAGCGAGTGTTTGAGCCCGATTATGGACTTACCTTTCATGGCCCCGATTGGCTTGTTGGCTACGGACTAGATGACTGTAACGAGAATTCAAATCTTCCCGAGATTTACCGAATCAAAAGCTAACTCTAAGTAGTAATCATAAATAATATCAAAAATCTGCGCCTATAAGGCTGATTTTTGATCATCTACTGTCCTAAGTGGGCTGAATTTATGAAAAAGATCACACGCCTATAACTCTTCAGAAACTATATTATTAGCTTGCTCAACGTTTGCAACGTTGATGCATTAAACTTTAAGAACGTTGAGCAAGTCAGCGGCTATTTAGCTCAATCTACTCAGATAAGTATCAGCTGAAACTACTCGACAATATTTGTATTTCTTATCAATTCCTGGCTTTTCAACAAGCTGAATTTTAGGAATGCTTTCCAAGTAATTGCCGAGTTTTTCAAATGCTGGACTGGGGTCATCTCGTGAAAGTTTTGTTTCAATAGCAACTACCGGCAGATTGTCAGCTGTAATAATAAAGTCGATTTCTTGTTTGTCGACAGTGCGCAAGTACTGCAGCCTAAATTCTCCATAGCCCAGATCATTCCAGGCATCGACAGACTTTAGCAGGTGGCTTGCAACCATATTTTCAAAACGCGCGCCAGGGTCTTTAATTTGGGACCAATCCCAGAGATATAGTTTTTGCTCTTTGCGAATCGAGCGTGCGATTTTTGTTGAGTATGGAGACAGTCGAAAGCAAAAATATAGTCGTTCGAGAGCATCAAGCCAAGAGTTCAAGGTGTCATGTGCTACGTTCAATTCCTCACGCAGGGCATTAATTGACAAGCGTTGAGCGCATCTTTCAGGCAGTAACAGCGCTAAATTCTCAATCAATGACAGGGTTTTAAATTGAGATAATTCACGGAGATCCTCTTGAATCAGTAAGCTGCGGCGGCGAGTCGACCAACGCTTGTGTTGTAAAGAATCATCTTTGTAGAATGGTTCTGGGAATCCACTACGCAAGCTTAATTGCTTCCAGAGCGATGGGTTAGAGTATTTAACTTCAAGATCAATCCATGACTTTGGAGGCGCCAAGAGTTTCCCATGTTCTAGTTCTCCAATTGTTAATGGATGAAGACGCAGGCGTTCGTAGCGGCCAAATAAGCTGTCACCACTTTTTTGAAAAACGTCTAGTCTGGCACTACCTGTTACTACAACTTTCAATAACTGATGATGACCGTCATATAAGCCTTTGAGCAGTGACTTCCAACGCTGGTATTTATGAAGTTCATCAAAAACTATGTGCGATGCTTTAAGTGGATCTAGAAAGCTTTGCTGAAGTATTTTTGCACGATCAAGTGGAATATCCCAATTGAGATAAATCCCGGTTTTTTGTTTTAAAGTATGAGTTCTTAACCATTCTTTGGCGATAGTGGTCTTGCCAACTTGCCGTGGCCCTGATAACAATACAAATTTATCATCAGAAAATTTGTCTAAATCTTTTAAAATATATCGCATTTACATATAGTTACATATTTATAATTTCGGTGCAACTAGAAAAATATCGTGATGTTTCTCAAGTAGCACTGAAACGCGGTCCAACTTATGCCCCTAGCTTTTACATAGTGGATAGTAATCCTGGCCAATCACAACTTAGTTATTTTTACTTAACATATTGTATTTCATAGATAATTTTATTCAAAAAAATAGACTCACTTATTGGTTTAATGCATCCTACATAATCTCATAAGTGCCGATCTCGTCAGGCCAATTGTTGAGGTTAACGTCATAGGACATTTGTTTATGCGCAACAGAATTCTCTTTATTTCTCTTAGTCTTTTCTTTTTTACTTTTACCAATAGTTTATTTGCTCAACCGTATCTGATTGACACTTCAAATTCTCTATAAGCGACTGCTAATGGAGCCCAACGGAAAACGTTTTTTGATCAGGTCAATAACCGCCATTGGGCTTTTTATAACAATGGTTCGGCAATTGAATATTCTTATTCTACCGACGGACAGAATTGGACGTCGGCAGGCACGCAGCCCTATAGCACACAAAATTTTTCTGTCGTTTACAAAAACATCTCTGGCACTGCCTACGTGTTTTTATCCAGCGAGGCGAATTTAGATGACATTATTCTCCGCCGCGGGACACTGGCTACCAGTTCAATCAGCTTTGAATCAGAAATAACTGTATTTGATGGTACGTCTTCGACAGACCATTACCAAAAACCTAGTATTTCGATTGATGGCAACAACAAACTCTGGGTTGCTGGCGTCAAAGACACTGGCAATGAATTATTGGATCACCTGCAGGCCTTCACAGCGCGGTCGGTAAATGCTGCAAATGGTAACCTTTCTACGTTTGAAACTGCAACCGCCGTCGGCCGTAAATCAAGCCTGTTAAAAGACATTGTAATCATGCCGCAGACTGGCTCAGAGATGTATTTATTAATGAACACTGATGCACCAAACGTTGTTGGTTTTCACTTTAACGGGACAAGTTGGTCAAGTGCTAACACGGGTGGAGATTTCGGTTGGTTCAGTTTTCCAGGTGGGCTCAACAGCATCGTCTATGCCCTAGCAGTATCAGGCAGTGACATATACGTCGGAGGGTTTTTTACCTCTCTTGGAGCTGGTGTATCTGGTTCACATTACTTTTCCAAATACGGATTGGCGGTGGCAGTTGATAGTGATGCAAGTACTGAAATCTCAAGTCTGACAGATACTTCCGGCGACGTGCACATGATCTATACAAATACCGATGATGATATAATCTATCGTCATTATGATGATTCAGGATCAAGCTGGCAAACTTCAGTTATGTTGCGCTCAACCGGAGGAGTGACAAGTCCAAGTCTGGCAATCAATCCGACAACCGGCGACTTGTATGCATTCTGGATTGAATCAAACGATATCGTTTATAAAAAAGGCGTTGCTCCATATAATTCCAGTGATTGGGACACAAATCCGACAACCATGTATGGAGTTGGTAATAATTCCTTTGTCACTACTCCTTTGCCAGTATCCGAAGAACAATTACTTGCAAGCTGGACAAACGGACTATTAATTCCAGTCAATGTCTATACTGATTCTATTTCTATAACACCAGAAATGGATCTACTAGGGAATGCAACATCTATTGTAGATGGTGATGCAACGCCATCATTAACTGATCATACAGACTTTGGTTCTATTTCTTCGGCACTGGGCACGGTGACTCGAATATTTACCATTGAAAATACGGGCGATTTCAATCTTAGTCTGAGTGGCAACCCAAGAGTTGTAATCGGTGGAACCCATGCTTCAGATTTTACAGTTAGTGTACACCCAGCAACTCCCGTCACAGTTGGTGATAGCACAACATTCCACGTGATATTTGACCCAAATGCAGTAGGACTGCGTACTGCTACAGTATCTATCGACAATAGTGACGCTGACGAAAACCCCTATAACTTTGCAATTCAAGGTACTGGCCTCTTAGACACTGATGGAGACGGAGACCCAGACGTCACCGATCCAGATGATGACAATGATGGAGTAAGCGACTTACAGGAAGGAGTTGATGGCACCGATCCTCTTGATGCCGGAAGCTTCTTGCAAGTGCTGGGCACAAATCTCTGCTCAGATTGGAACGGCTTCTTAGATATGTTTAATATTCTTGAGCATGTAAACCTGTCAGTTGCTACACGTGGTTTTACAACTACCATTTATAACATTAACGGTGTTGGCCAGAGCTCGCAAAATGGTTCTGTGCTCTCAGGCGCACAAACAGATGTGCTTGTTCATGATATGTCTGGCTTTATTGATAATTCCTATGGTCGTGTTTGTTCTGCACACGATGGAACAGACGGAGATATGGACGGGCGCATTGCTTACTATCGTCCGAATTCAACGGGTTATGACTTTGCTTTCACACTGCCGTTTAATAATGCACTCAAAGGTAGACAGTATGTGTTATTTAACACTTACCAGCCAAGTTTAGATCCTGCTGATGCTAATAACTTTGTAGCAAACTGGGTGCAGGTGACGAATCTGGAAGGCTCAGCTCAAACTGGGACAATCTACTACTACTCGCAAGCAGGAACAGTGCTTGCCACCGATACGCAAACTCTGCCAGCTGGAGCACGCAGGGATTTCTCGGGACATCAGTTTGGACTAACGCTTGTGGGAATGATTGAATGGAGACCAGATAACACTAACGCCTTATTCCAAATGCGCTCGACTCGTTATTTTTATGACAATCCAACGCTGGCTGATAGCTTTGACGCGGCCATGTCACTAGATGGAATTAGAGGCTCTGGCCAAGCTTTAATTGTGCCGATTGATACGAGAAATAGCACGGCGGTGTTAGAAGTCGGAAATGCCACATCTTCGAGTCAGGCGATAGTAGTGCAGTTTTACTCTGGAGCTGGAGCATTACTTGGAACACAGAACTTAAATCTGCCAGCCTATGGTTCAGCACACTTAGTAGCTGATGGAGTGATTGTAAACTCGCTTGGTAGCGCCAAGATTGACGGTGCTACAAGTCAAGGAGTAGTTGCCGCGGCGATGCAATACGGACGCACAGCGTCTCTCGGTATTAACTATGTTTATGCAACTCCAGCCAAGCAAGCACTAGGCTTAGGACTTAAGGGTTCATACAATACGTTTCTGGGGCAGTCGTGTGAATTGGAGATCGTGAATGCTTCATCCAGTGCCACAACGGCGACAGTCGGCATGAAACGCTACGATGGAACGACAGTCTTAAGTGGACATGTGATTAACTTAGCCGCCAATGGGACAGCTGGCTATAACGCCTGCGCTAATGACGTGAATGATATTTACGGTGTAGTGACAGTTGATGCCGCTACGAATAACACCCTTACGGCACACATCGTCCGTCAACGCTCGGCTAACGACTATCGATTCTCTACCCCGGTTAGGCAGTAGTAGTGCGAGAGTAAGTATACCTTATTTACTGCCTTGAGCTGGGGAGCAGTATTTCTCTCGTTCCGCGAGCGCTTCGGGCATCCATTTTTTGAAATTTTCAATCCGCGTCTCATCGCTGGGATGCGTTGACATAAATTCTGCAGGTTTTTGGCTTTTTTGTGCAGCTGCCATGCGTTCCCAGAGTTTTGGAGCCTCTTCAGGATTAAAGCATGCACGGGCTACATACATCAGTCCCATGTAATCTGCTTCCGATTCATGGCTGCGAGAGAACGGCAGGAGCACTCCAAATTGGGCTCCCAGGCCAAAGGCGCCCATCACGGCACGCTTTTGACCATCGTCCATTTCACTCATCGACATGCCTAAGGCGAGTTGTCCAAATTGTGCAAGCTTCTGATGTGCCATGCGTTCAGCTCCGTGACGAGCAATCGCGTGAGCGATTTCATGCCCCATGATCACTGCTAAGCCGTCAGTATTTTCCGCGACAGGAAGTATGCCCGTATAAACTGCGACTTTACCGCCAGGGAGACAGAAGGCGTTAACTTGATCAGACTGGATTAAATTATATTCCCAATCAAAGCCTGGGTCCTCGGTGACGGCGGCAATACGTTTGCCGATTTCACGAATCGTATCGACTTCAGGCCCGCTTTCAATGATTTGTTCTTGTTGTAGAATTTGTTGGTAGGAGCTAAAGCCCAGAGCCATTTCTTGCTCACGATTCATATCAACCAATTGTTTGCGTCCGGTAATTGGCACTACTTCTTGGTTGGAATAATAGTAGTAGATGAAGAACAAGCCGAAGAGCATCAAGGGCAGGATTTTAAATCCGCGGCGACGTTGCTGTGGGTACGGGGAGTTCTCGTATGTTTCCATGTTTTCCATAAAGATTTTTTCCTTGCCTAGGGGAAATTACATGAATGGAATTAAGAAATCTATCCCCTCTAGATCTTTAATATTGGAAAGATTATTGCCTTATATATTAAGCGGATGAAATCAATGTTTTGGTCCTTAGGCGCAGCTTTTGAGCACAAGCAAGGCTAGAGCAGCCTTGCTTGATAGGCACACAAACTGCTTGTTTTGATATATCTGGAATCTTTATTAATCTACAAACATAGAAATTATTAACTGCACACAAATGATCCCTTCAGTGAAACCTATCTTCGCATGCAGTTCTAGCGTAGAGCTTTAAATTGCGCCGAGGGTTGCTTTAACTACGTCTTGCAGTTGCGGCAAGCCACTTTCGTTAATAGTGACGACAACCTTTTGGTTGTTCATGATCACTACGCAAGCTCTATCGAGTTCGAGATCGTGATCGGCGAAGAATTCGAGATCCTCAGACGTGGAACCGGCACGAACTTTTGCGGCATCGATCTCGTAGAAATCGATATCGGGTGAAGCCCGAAGTTCTTCTGCTGTTTGGGCAAAGAGATCACAGACATCACAGTCGAGACGACGGTTCAGCTCGCAAAAGTCGGACGGAAAAATGTAAAAAACTGTGATTCCAGTACGCGATAACTTTTCTCGCAGTTCGGTTGCTGTTGCTATTAGATACATGTTTGCTCCTTCAAAGCGCCAAGCGCTGAACTGAATTTTTGTTCAACTCAACGCTTGAAAGTGCTTAGGGCGAGAAAACCTTAATGATTCATCTGCAGTTAATGATTTTATGTTTTCAAAATATTCTACTCGTATTTTTTATTAGATTTTCACTGATGACCGCACAAAGTCTTTTGAACCTGAATAGCTGATTAAAGCTAAAAACCAAGTCTCTAAGTCTCATGCGGTCGGGTGGTTAAGCCCTTGTCAGGTAATCAAGCCAGCGTTGAAAGAGCATGCCCTTTCCATCGACTACGCAGTCGACGCTCTGGCCTTTGATCGGATTGGCCTTGTCATGCCAGAAACCGAAGCTGACCTCGTTTTTAGGCGCGGTCCCGGTGATTTCTGACCACTCGTTGGCGATTGCGTCGCTGGGCTCGTAGTCAGCAGGCACGTCGACTCGCATGTCGAAGTAGGTTCCTTCGTATCCAGCGTCCTTCAACGCGGAGTTGACCATCAAGCGCAGCATCTTTCCGATGGACATGTTGCGAAAGTCTGGATGGATCAACGTGAACCAACGATAGGCGAGGTCTTCGACAGCAATGCCCGTAGCCCCACTCACTTCCTCGTGCCAAGGCTGTAGCGGCATCCAGTAACGACCATCATCCTGTTTGATGCCCTCTTCCGCGAACTCTTCGTCCTGTTCAGGCATCATGAAGCCCTCGCCGGTGAAGATGATCGAGAAACCGATCAAACCCTCCATCGGAGTGCTGACAGAGACAACTAGTGCGGAGTCTTTGCAAGCCATGACCAGCCATTCGGGCGTAAGGGAGCGGTGAGCTCCGTTTTCTCGAAGGTCGTTGTTGAGAGCGGCGATGCGCTTGGCAGCGCCGTGAGAAAGTCCACCCATGTGGACCTGGAACGATACCTGCGGTGGCAATGCAGGAGTTTCTAGATGTTTTGCCATTTGTTTTTTCCTGACAGCATGGACTATCTGGTTGTTGGCCGAAGCCTTAAAACCTTGATGAACCAATGCGGTCATCAGTGAAGTTCGCTATTGAAGAGCGAACTTGGATTCACTTCTACTCGTATTGAAATTGTGGCAGCCCTTGGGGGTCTGTCGCGAAACTAAATTTCTACTGCGAATTGCATATTTTGGCTGCGACTGCGTCAGGGGCCCCATAAAAAATCTTGCGACGTGTCGCAAGCTTACACGCCTCAGATTTTTTAGACCCTTCCTTGTCTCGCCCAAAATCTACAATTCTCGTAACGAAATTTCATTTCGCGACAGACCCTTTAGGGACAGGGAAAAAGAGGCGCAATTATGCACTAATTTGATAAATAAATCAATTCTTCGGCTGGAAGAGCTTTCTAGAGGGTTTTAATGATTTCTTCGAAAATACCTAATACTTCCTTCACTTCCACACTTGAAAAAGTAAGCGTTGGTCGTAGTCGCACTGAGCGAAAGCCACATTTTAAAACAATTAATCCGCGATCCATCGCGCCAGCAGTAACTTTGTCACGCAGCTCTGTTGTCGGTAAGTCGTAGGCGCACATTAATCCCTTGCCACGTGAATTCGAAACAAGATGAGGATATTTTGCCTCAAGTGCTTCTAATCCAGCTAAAAGCTCCTTGCCCACAGTAGCCGCATTTTGCACCAGCCCCTCTGCTTCAATTACTTGCAAAAATCGCTCTGCTCTAACCATGTCAGTTAAATTTCCACCCCAAGTTGAGTTAATTCTTGAAGTTTCTACAAAGACGTTATTGGGAATAGTATCAATGCGCGGGCTAGCAAGAATCCCACAGACCTGCATCTTTTTTCCGAAACATAAAATATCGGGCGTCATTCCATAATGCTGGTAGGCCCAAAATTTCCCGGTTAAACCAACCCCAGACTGAACTTCATCGTAGATTAAGAGCAGATCATTTTCATCAGCAATACGTCGTAGTGCTTGGTGAAACTCAGTGCGGAAATGGTTATCTCCGCCTTCGCCTTGAATTGGTTCAATGATGATTGCCGCGACATCGTCGCCTTCAGTCTTTAAAATCGAGAGAATCTCATTAATTGCCGCATCTTCTTCAGCTTTGACTTGGTTGATCACATTTGCAGTGACTGGAAAACTTAGCTTTGGATTATTAATTCTAGGCCAGTCAAACTTGGGGAAAAATTTGGTTTTCTTTGGGTCAGCAGTGTTTGTCAGACTGAGTCCATAACCAGAGCGACCATGAAAAGCTTCTTTGAAATGGATGATTTTCGTGCCGCGCTCTTGAGTCATGCCACGCATAAAGTTCAAACGCACCTTCCAGTCGAAGGCTGCTTTTAAACCATTTTCAACTGCAAGCGTTCCACCATCAACCAAAAACAAATGCGGTAACTCTGCGGGAATTCCCACGCGGGCAAATGTGCTTACGAAATCTGCAAGTTCAACCGTCCAGAGGTCAGAGTTTGAAGGTTTAAGTTTTGCCGCACGAAGCAATTTTTTTTCAAATTCCGGGTCGGATAATGCTGGATGATTATAGCCCAGCGGATTACTGGCAATAAACGAAAAGCAATCTAGATATTCCCGTCCTGAGGCAGCATCGACCAGGCGGTTGCCGTGACTCTTGTCGAGATCGAGTACGATATTAAACACATCAGCCAGCATATATTTTCCAGTTTGGCTAATTACATCTCTTGGCGAAGTCGAAGTGTAGTTTGCACTAGAAGTTGTATTTGTCTTTAAACTGTGAACAGTACCCATAAAAGAAACCTGAATTATGCTAATTGCCTATTATTTTACCTTATTTCCCTATTGTTTTGGCTTTATATTTAGACGCTTGAATGAGTATCCCCGACTCAGCTAAAAAGTACAAGCGCTTTAAGGACTTAAGTCTATGAATAAAATACTCACTGCACTTAATATTTCGAACACGAATTTGAGCGGAACGTTTTGTGGGCAATGGTTGAGCGGTAAATCTCAAACGATTAACGTTGTCTCTCCGGTGACGGGCCAACAAATCGCTGAAGTTATCACAACCTCTCCTAACGATTACGAGACCGTGATTCAAACCGCTCAACAGTGTTTTACTACTTTGCGCTCGATGCCAGCTCCTAAGCGTGGTGAAATTGTGCGCGAGCTTGCGCATGAATTCCGCAAATATAAACAGCCACTGGCGGAGCTGATCACACTTGAAATGGGTAAGCCCCTGCAGGAGGCGCTCGGCGAAGTGCAAGAAGTGATCGATATTGCAGACTATGCTGTAGGACTATCGCGCCAACTTTATGGATCAACCATGCATTCTGAACGGCCAAGTCATAGAATGTACGAGCAGTGGCATCCGCTGGGTTTAGTCGGCGTGATTACGGCATTTAATTTTCCGGTTGCTGTGTGGTCGTGGAACGCACTGATTGCAGCGGTTTGTGGGGACGTAGTGATTTGGAAGGCTTCGGAATTAACACCACTGACAGCGATTGCTGCAACAAAAATCGCAGCAGAGGTAGCTGCTAAGCACGGGGTGCCGGGATTGTTTACACTGGTTACTGGAGAGCGGGCTCTAGGGGAGACGCTAGCTGCGGACCAACGTATTCCCTTAATTAGCGCAACCGGGTCGTGTCGGATGGGAAAAGCTGTGGGCAAGGTTGTGGCCGAACGTTTTGGTCGGTCTCTGCTGGAACTTGGCGGCAATAACGCTTTAATCGTTTTAGATGATGCGAATCTAGATCTCGCACTTCGTGCAGTGCTTTTCGGGGCAGTTGGCACTGCGGGGCAGCGTTGCACTACGACCAGACGCGTCTTGGTGCAAAAAGGGATTGCTGCTGAATTTACCAAGCGCTTAACGGATGCTTATCGCCAAGTTAAAGTTGGCGATCCATTTGTTGCGGGGACGATGCTTGGTCCAGTAGTCAGTGAAAATGCGGTAGCAATTTACCAATCTGCCATTGAGCGAATTAAGCAAGAGGGCGGAAAAATCTTGGTTGGCGGGGAAATTTTAGCTGGCTTGCCATCGAATTGTTATGTGGCACCAACACTTGTCCAGGCAACGCAAAGTATGTCGATTACCCATGAAGAAACTTTCGTGCCGATTCTTTATTTAATTGAGGTTAACGATTTGGCTCAGGCAATTGCGATCCAAAATGACGTGCCGCAGGGGTTAAGCTCTGCAGTATTTACAAACAGCATGCAAAGCGCCGAGAAATTTCTCTCTGCGCAGGGCTCAGATTGTGGGATTGCCAATGTTAATATCGGTACCTCTGGGGCAGAGATCGGCGGGGCCTTTGGTGGCGAGAAAGAAACTGGTGGGGGCCGTGAAGCGGGGTCTGATTCCTGGAAAGCCTATATGCGCCGTCAAACGGTAACAATTAACTACTCAAGTGAGTTGCCACTGGCTCAAGGGATTAAATTTGGTGATTAGAGCAATTCACGATTCTATCTAGCAAAACGTGAAACGCTCTAGACAGTTATCAATACTCGAATGGCACAGTGCACATCTCTCTTTTGCGGCGTTCGAATGCTCCGGGAATGCCATTTACATAAGACAATCGTTCTTGACTTAGTTTGAACATCATTTTGAAGGGAATCGATACCAGTTTAGAGTTGAAATTTTTACCATCTGGAAGCACTAAGTCCAAATCATATTTACACTTATTTGGAATTTCTTGATCAGGTTTTTGATTTAATGCGCTCATAAAGCTCAACTGTACCATATTTTAGGCATAATTGTCTAAAATCATCATCGGCTTTGATATTGTGTATTTTTATGAGATTGATGATGTCGCTAAAATCTTTATCTTCACGGGTAGGATTATTCTTGATCGCGTGTAATTTCATCGCAATAAAAATGCTGGGATGGGGAACTTTTACATCTGTGCGGTCGATTTGAAAACTCGTTGATTGGCTTAAAACGCGTTCAAAAGTACTCTCAGATACGCACATTAAATCGATTGGCCAGGTCTCTATTTTAGGGCCTTCAAATTGACAGAAGGCGTCTTGTTCATTCGCCAGTGTATAGCCCAAGTCTTGCAACAAGTCTTTCCATGCATCACGATCTGAATTCTGAATCATCAAATCGATATCGCCAGTTTGTCGCGAAAGACCAAGTAAATTGATGGCATGGCCTCCAACTAGGATAAATCTTAAATTTTTTTGTGCCGATCGATCGCCAATTACATTAATAATTTCCATAGTTGATTAGCAAATTAATCTAACTTTTGCCGTGGTTGAAGTTTGGCTGCGAAATCCAGGTCTTTTTGTGTAATACCGCCTGCGCTGTGCGTCCAGATTTGAATTTTAACCTTGCCCCAGGCTAAATGAATTTCCGGGTGATGCTGCATGTGTTCTGCGGTTTCAGCGACTGTGTTGACGAAAGCTAGGGCAGAAGAAAAATCAGGGAACGAAAATTTCTTTTCTAGTCGATGTCCCTCAACAATGATCCAGCCTGGTAATTCGCTTAATGCTTCTTTGACAACCTGAGGTGTAAGTAGTTTGGCTTGCATTGCAACCTCGCCCTGCTTGGCTATTCGAACTTAAACTTGCCACCTTTGCGAATCTGCGCTTGACGAAATCCATCAAGCACGCCCTGACTAATGCTTGCAGGGAACCGCGGGTCCGATCCGACAAGTAATTCATTGGCATCGCTGATTAAATCTTGATCGCTGTCTTTGCGCTCTGGGTTTGTTCCGGAAGTTCTTTCGGTAGAATCAAAAAGACAATCAGCATCGGCATCGAGCTCGACATGGCCCTCGGCTACTATGGGATTTGTATTATTTAGTAATTCGCAACCATCGCTCAGGCCATCGGCATCAGTGTCGATGATTTGCGAATTTGTTTTGAGCGCATTTTCCACAATATTTGTCACGCCATCGCCGTCGGAATCATTTGCTGTGGTAATCAGCAGTCCACTGCGCTCTTGAACTCGAGCTAAGCCCTTGATTGTTGCGCTTTGAGGATCACGGGGATCGGACCCTTGTTCTACTTCATAGCCATCGGTGAGACCATCACCGTCGCTGTCAGGTTTATTTGGATCAGTGCCATAAGATAATTCGTCTGTGTAACTTAATCCGTCAGCGTCGCTGTCGCTAGCATTTCCTGAATTTGAATTTCCGGGGTCAAAGTTGGAGCCCAGTGACTTGAAGGCACTTGTCGAACCTGTCGAGCTCGAGGAGGAGCTACTTGATGAAGAACTACTCGAAGATGTGCTTGTCGAAGATGAGGAGGAGCTAGAAGATGTTGAAGTCGAGGACGACGAGCTCGAGGTTGAAGTTGAGCTTGAAGATGAACTTGAAGAGGACGATCTACCATTACTTAAATCAATATCGTCCTCGCAGGCATCATAGCCAGAAGTGACGAGTAGAATTAAGACAATGCCAATAAATTTTCTAAGACGCGTTCTCATAATTTAATAACCTAAAATAGCCGAATCAAGTCTAGCGCACTACCCTGTGAATAGGCTATACCTTACCTTATAGAAATACCTATGCACAAAATATATCGCTTACTTTATCGGTCCTTTATCGGGGTTATGCTTTTTGTCGTAATGCTTGAGTCTTCTCGAGCAGAAACGTCAACAGTTGATTCTGGGTCTGACACCTTCAATCGAGTTTACCAAGAATTTTCCACTCGCGTGGAAAAGTATACCCTTCCTAATGGGTTGCGCGTACTTTTTTACCCACGACGTACTGCGCCTGTATTTGCTGCAGAAATTCATGTCCGCGTCGGAGGGGTAGATGAAAAGCGCGGCAAAACTGGGGCCGCGCACATGCTCGAGCATATGGCCTTTAAGGGCACAACGACAATTGGCACTAAAGACTACGCCAGAGAAAAATTACTCCTTGAGCAAATCGAAAAGCTTGCTTTTGAAGTTGAACCAAGAAAGAATGTCACTACGGATCCTCAATTTCAAGCTTTGACTGCTGAGTTAAAAGAAATTTGGATTGAGAATGCTTATTCACGTTTGTATAAAGAACTAGGCGCAAGTAATTTTAACGCCGCAACCTCCAAAGATACGACGACGTACAACATTAGCTTACCAAGCGAGGCTTTCGAAACCTGGTGCCAGACTGAGAGCGACCGCTTTGCTAACCCAGTTTTTCGACAATTTTATCAAGAACGCGAAGTTGTGATGGAAGAACGTCGTATGCGTTTTGGTAATAACCCGGGCGGGCAATTGTATGAGGCATTGTTAGCAACTGCTTACCGCGTGCATCCCTATGGCCTACCTGTGATTGGACTGAAGCAAGATATTCAATATTTGAAGGCAAGTGATGTCGCGCAATTATTTTCTACCTACTATCGCCCAGACAATATGGTGATTGCCTTAGCAGGAGATTTAGACTTCGCCCAAGTGAAAACCCTGATCGAAAAGTATTTTGGCGCAATGAAAAACCCGCCTACTCCGCTTCCGCAGATTAATCAACCTGAACCAAGACAGCTTGCGGAACGTAGAGTGAATGTGCCCTTTGATGCGGAGCCGCAGGTGATTATTGCCTATCACAAACCAAAGTTCCCGACTGCCGACGATGGGTACTTTACCTTGCTCCATGAACTACTCGGCGGTAACCGCACTTCGTTTTTCCATCGCGAGCTTGTGGAACGCAAGCAAATTGCACTCAGCGTTGGTACGGGTGAGGCGCCGGGGAATTTGTTCCCCCCGATTTTCTACGTGGAAGCGCGTCCTCGACCAGGCATTAGCCTTGATCGCCTTGTAAATGAAATTCAAAATTTACTGGAAATACTGAAGCGGGAAGTGATTACCAACGATTCGTTAAACCGCGCCAAGCGTCAGGTTGCGGTCAATTTACTTGGGTCGCTTACGAGCAATGAAGGTATTGCCTATCGCTTGGCGAGTTCTGAAGTTTTATGGGGCCGCTGGCAAGAGGAATTTGAGTATTATCAGCAAATATTCGCTGCTAAGCCTGAAAATATTCAAGAAATCGCCGAAAAATATTTCACAATTTCTAACCGCACTGTCGGGAAAATCATTCCACAGCAGAAAAGTAAAAGCGAGTAATCGAAGATGAAAGGAAAGTATCAACAATTCTTTAAGCAACGCCCCTGTTGTTCAGGATCCGGAGCGCTTCCAGTTCGAGGAATATTCTTTGTTCTGCTTGCGATCGTCTGCAGCGTTGGTTTCGGTGGGTGCGCACTGCAAAGAGCGGACAAGCATTCGGCATTGAGCTTTGTTCCAGAACTACCTGAACGTTTTACGCTATCCAATGGAACCAAAGTACTCTATTTGCAAGATCAAGTTAATCCTTTCATTTCAGGATCGCTATTATTCCGTGGTGGAAGTTTGGATGACCCGATCGATCAGATCGGACTATCGGCTGTCACCGGATCGGCAATTCGAGAAGGTGGAGTTGCTGGTCTTGACCCTAAAGTATTTGATCAGCTGCTGGATGACATTGGAGCTTCGATTGAAGTTTCATTTGGCGATGAGAGTGGTTCGGCTAGTTTTAGTGCCTTGAGTGAAGATACCGACCGGGTATTGAAACTCTATACTCAACTCTTAAGTAACCCGGGTTTTGATGCTGCGCGTTTTGAATTAGTACGTAAGATTGCAATTGATCGCATTAAACTGCGTAATGAAAGTCCCGGCACAATTGCGGGCATTGCCTTTTCTGAAATCTACTACGGTAAAGATTCGATTTATGGCAGGTCAGCCTCGCAGGTATCGTTAAGCTCGATTACTTTAGATGCCGTGCGGGCAAATGCAAAAAAATTACTTAATCCTCAAGGTGCGATTCTAGCACTTTCAGCCCCAGATTCAGCTGCAGAAATTCGAGCAAAACTTGAAGCAACACTGGGGCAGTGGAAAGTTACAGCTGCGCCAATTGCCGCTGAACGCCCTGCTGCAATTCCAGTTGGAGCACCTGGCATTTACCTGGTGCGTAAGGATTTTCCACAAGCAGTGATCGACATTGGACATAGTGGGCCTAAGCGTTTAATGCCCGATATGTTTGCACGGAATATTTTCAATAATTATTTTGGCCTGTCTGCATTTGGCAGCATTCTATTCTCTGAAATTCGCGACAAGCGCGGCCTTGCCTATGACGTTAGTGGAGGGTTTTTCCCGGCAACAGAAAGTGGAATTTTCTCGATTTCTCTTGGAACAAGAAATGAACAGGTTATTCCGGCACTTAGTGCAATCTATGATATCAGCCGGTCGACACGCGAAACTCTCCCTCCGCAAGACAATATTGAAAAAGTAAAAGTTGGTGACTTGCGAAGCTTTGTTTTTCGCTTTGATGATGTTTCCGGCACTGTCAGGCGGCAAGCACTGCTTGATTTTTATGGATTCCCACAAGGGCACGACCGTAATTATATTCGCAAAACAAAATTAGTCACACCAGGTGATGTCCAAGAAATTGCTCGCAAGTACCTGCATCCTGAGAAATTTGTTACTGTTGTTGTGGGTAATCTGCGCCCAGAAGACTTAAGTCGTGAACTCGGGTCTCAATACCCAATCTACGAAGTTGATTTTGA
>JAEUWB010000030.1 GCA_016786595.1 bacterium
TTAACTCTACTGGCCCGATTATACTTTAAGTCACGAGTCGAGCTGACAGTTCTTGGCCAGGAGCAAACTCGAATAGCTCGATCAGATGTTGAGTTTACGATTTCGATTCGCCATACCAATGTCCCGCCATTTTATTGTCTAGAAATTAAGCCAAGCTTTATCCATCCACTAGCAACTCCAACTTTCATCTTACGCGGACGCTACCAACGACAAAATCTGACAGGCAAAATCCATTTCCCGCATCGCGGCAAATGGACAGTTGATCATCTACGCATCTCCTTGCGTGATCGACTCGGCTTAACTCAGCAAAGCTGGAAGGTGTATACTCCAAGCGAGTTCAAAATTATCGCCGCGCAAAAACCAATCCCAAGTTTACCGATCGCCTTCTCTCAATCACAAGAAGGAGACACTCCCGAAGATACTCGCGAGCGTAGCGGTGAGCATTTCGACATTAAACCTTACGCGCCGAGTGACGGTGTGCGTAGATTACTATGGAAGACCTATGCTCGCTCGGGCGAGTTATTCGTACGTCAACCCGAGCCGGCGCTGTTCCCCGAAGGAGAAGTAGCGGTTTTTGTAGTCGCCAACAAAGATGAAGACTACGTTGTCGGCGCATTTATGTCCTATCTGGAGCAACTACGCCTCGCCCAAGTTGAATGCCTACTTGGCACCGATGTCGCGGCTAATACGCTCCCCTTGGTTAAGTCTGGACTCAACTCTAAGACCAGTGAACAAGTTTATGAACTACTAATCAATTATGTCTTTGAGCGAACTTGCGGCTCTGGGGAATCTTTCGCTGAATATCTTCGAGAATTAACAAATCAGAAAAAACTCCCGGAACGGATAATTATTTTTGGCCCAGAAGAAAGAGCGAATTGGTTTACGAATATTAGCTCACAAGTCGGCGCTAGCACTCAAGCCAGCACCAAGTTAAGCGTCGCTCTAATCAAAAAGGGCGCTTTACCGCATAGCTCCGGAACCAATTTCATACTTAAAAATTTACCCAGCACTCTGCATAGGATTTTACCACTTAGCTACCAAGTAGAGAGGCCTAAACAGCAAGCAAAAACTGCCCAACAAATCACCAATGCCGGGGCACAATTAATTATTTGCGAATCGGCACAGAACCAGCAATTAGAAAAGCAGGTAGCGCGGAGAGACTCAGCTTGGCACTAAATCCCCTTGAAAATGCAGATCATGCAAAGCGCTTTTTGCTGCTCCAGACCCTGCGCTGCATTGGGGCAATTTGTCTACTGTATTTTGTCGCCAAAGCATCCGATCTTGGAACTTCAAACCTGCTGCTTAGCTTGGCAACCTGCAGTGGCATAATTTCCGCAGGGGTTCTCCTTGCCAGAGGAGTAAAACTCAAGGGCAGCTTAGCACTGCATGGCGCAATAGTTGCAATTCTTTATTTAGGTATTTTTCTGACGAGTTATTTGCTGCCCAGCACTAAGCCTGCAAATGATTTTTTCACCTATAGAATTGGTAGTCATCTCGACTTAATCCTTTTCAGCTATTGCCTGGCACATATATCAACATGGCTTTTTTGGACAAAACAACTCACCGATACAGTAGAAATGTTCGTGGCTAGTTCTTTAATCATCTGGCTCTTAGCTGGTCATCGCCAGTACCAACTTGACGCGCCAAAACGCATTGGGGAACTTTCCTGGTATTTTGGCATTGCCCCAGAGTGGCTTTTTCTAATCTTGGGGGCGATTGCCACAACCATAATTACGACTTATGCGATCAGTTCTCATCGGCGCGCCCTGTTTAATTGCTTAAATCCAGTCGCTAAGCGCGGCAAACTTCAACCCCTGGCAAGTATTCTGATTACGCTGCTGTTACTGAGCTGCCTAGCGCTTTTGGCAAACAACATCAAGCAAAGCTACGCCCAAGAAATGGATCGGAGTTCCGAAGGGGTAGGACGCGATCAAAACAAGGAAGGCGACAGCAATTTAGGATTTCACTCAGCAGTCGGAAAAACCAAACAACCCGCCGCCCTCGTGCGCTTCGAATCAGATTACCGTGATAACCCAACTGCTCCAATGCTCTACTTCCGCGAAGGCTCACTATCGGAGTTTAATGGCCATGAATTGGTTCTAGCATCGCCTGATTACGATCGCGATGTTCCGCGCATTAAACCTGGAGAGCCCTACACAACGATTGGGAAAAATAATTACGACGACGAAAAGAATCGCACAGAAATCGTGCAGTCTATTTTCCTACTGGCAGAACATCAAGCCCCCTTCGGTATTGATTACCCCACTTCAATCCGTGCCCTGGGTAACCCCGACCCAAAGAAATTTTTACTTGCATATCAAGTAACTTCCTTAGCGCCACACGTTAACCCGGAAACGTTAATTGACTCTGCTAGCGGCGATTCGAGTTGGAGCAAATTAATCTGGGATCATTATTTGCGCGCTCCAGGAAGCAAAAGCTTAAAACGCTTCGAACTTCCAGCGACTGATTCTGCTACACCAGTGCTGGATGAATTTGGGGAAGACTTACGCTATGCCATGCTTTCAAAGCTTCTGACCGAGGGCTTGGAAAATGACGTGGAGAAAACTTTAGCAATCACGCGCTACCTCTCCCAAGAAAGCATTTATACACGTCAGCCTAATCATACTGTACCAGCAAATGGCGATGCCGTTGCTCCTTATATCTTTGCACAAGAAAAGCGCGGCTACTGCGTACATTTCGCCCACGCTGCAGTTTACTTACTACGCCTCGCAAGCATTCCTGCTCGAATCGGCACTGGTTATTTAACCGACTTGTCTTACGCCAAAGATGGGCACATCTTACTGCAGCTCGGTGACCGCCATGCTTGGCCCGAAGTTTACATCCAAGGTTACGGCTGGGCAGTGTTTGATATTCAACCTGCAAGAGCAGAAAATGAACCGACCTTAGTGCCGGATGAAAAACTACTTGAAGATTTAATGAGTAAAATTGATCCGATTAAGGCAAATTTTCCTCCAGGTAAAAGCGAAGCTTCCAATCAATCACTCGATGACGAGATTGGTCAGTCCTTACTAAATACAAAATTCTTACTTATTACAGTTTTATTACTTGCCAGCCTGTTTGTGATCGCCAAAGGATACTTACGATTTGCCTGGAAATTTACGAGCGACCCGCGTAAAAAAGTTGAACTGGCGCATCGATCGCTATCCTTACTAGCTGCAGATTTGGGGAAATTTAGAGATTGCGGAGAAACGAGACTTGAATTTGCCAAGCGTCTATCCGAGGAAGAGCAATTTAGTCTTGAAAGATTAGCCCGCGCGCATGAGCGAGTGAAATATCAGGCACTGGAGACTCAAATTGAAATCACGAACACTGATGCCTTAGTCAAAGAATCGCTTAATTCGTATGAACGCAAACGCGATCGATTTAAACGCGCCCTCTCCTTTTTCAGCCCCTTATCATTTCTGAGGATTTCGAAATGGTAAAGTTAACATTTTTTCGTCATTGCGATCCCTTCGGCTACACTCAGGATAAACTCCGCGTGGCAATGATGGCAGTTGCGATCCTATCTTGGAGTTGCTACGCGCAATTTAGCGGAGCACAGACTGCACTGACTCCTGCAATCGAGAATCTCGAGGAATCTTCTGATGTCGAACAGTTAATTGAACAAGCTGCAGAACTTTTCGTAGCTAAGCGCCCAATTGATGCACGTAATAAACTACTTAAGGCAGCAGAAGTTGCGCCGAACGATTTTCGCCCGCAGATGTATCTGGGAGAATACTATCTGGCTCAAGTTGGGCATTTTCGCCTGGCACTTAAATATTTAAAGAATGCGGAGCAAATCTTTAATGCGCTTTATAGCGACGGCAAGGGGAATATTAAGAATCCAGAACGCTGGAAAGATCACGCCAATCTTTTATATTTACTAGCTGAAGGATTCTTGAATTTAGATCAATATCAAAAATCGCTAGAAATTATTGAGAATTTCGAATCTCGTTATTGGAGGGATTCTTTGCCCGGCACCAAAGCCTGGGTCTTACTTAAACTCAAGCGTGTCGATGAAGCGATTAAAGTCGCACAAGCAGGAATCTTACGTGGCGCAGAACCCGGAAGAACATTTAATATTTTAGGCATACTATTTTCGGTTAAAGATACGCGCGAGCTTTCACTTGACGCTTTTGCCCAGGCGCTTGAAGCTGAAAAAGCTCTGGGTAGCCTGGGTCAACCGGCTACTCCACTTAACAATGCCGGCGAAGTCTACCGTGAACTTTTTCGTGATGAAGAAGCCGAAGGTGCCTGGCGTAACGCGCTTTCTTTCTCCGATGGCTGTGAACATATTTTACCAAGCTTAAACTCTGCAATTCTTTTTACCGATGAATTGCGCTTGCTGCAGGCAAAGCGCGCGTTGAATGATTTTGAGGCTTGCTTTAAGGCTCAAGGTGACAAAGCCGATACAGAGCACCGCGGGTTAATTGCTCTACAGCGTGGCAGAATTGCTCTGCACTCAGGGCAACTCGATCAAGCCCTAGCCGAAATCGAGAAAGCACGCGAACGCGAACAGTGGTTTGGTAAAATCGGCACAAATGAGAATGACTTACGCTTTGCGGCAACAATTGCGGCAGCTCAAGTTAATCGGGACTATCTTGCCGCCAGTAAAGATCGTGCCTACCCGAGCATTTCTTCCTGGGCCTATGCATTTGTCGAAAACATGGAAAGACGGCTACGCTCTTGGTGGCTATTTCGACGCGCTCGTACCATTGCGATTGAGGAATTAGAAGACTTCGAGGATTTGTCAATCCGCAACACTGACTCGATGCTTGAATACCCGACACTGGGTGAATTAACTGCGGGGTTTCCGCGACGAGCTTTTGCCCGACGCATTGCGCGTATTGAAGATTTGGACAAGCGTGCTCAAGCTAAAATATATTACCGTTTTTATCTTTTAATGAATGAAATTGCCCACGGAAAGACGGCACGCGCAGAAGAAAAGCTAACTGAAATCTTAAATCAACTTCGGCCCTTTGATCGCCTAATGCGCGCCACTGTGATCGCTCAGATTATTAAAGTCCGTAAAGACTCCCGCTGGTTTGGTCACTTCCCCGATACAAGCGACTACCCACTAGTTGAGCAATTATTTTTACTTGCCCCTGCTTCAATTCGATCACTAGACTTAAAGCTGCCAGTCAGAGTTTTAATTCCAGAAAAATCAAGTGACTTACTGGAAACACTTGTAAGTAAAATCACGAGTCGTAGATTTATTAAGCAAAATGAGAATTCACGCTTCGATTTACGTTTTAGTGAAAGCTCAGGAGATCAAGACATTATTTTGACTGTGCAACTTGAAGATCGTCAAGCGGGACGCGTGCTCGTATCTGTTGCCGATACCGTGCAAGATACACGCGCAGATCGCGCACGTTTTATCAACAATGCACTCGAAGAGATTTTTTCACACAAAACCGACCCGGCAAGTCGTGAACAGTTGTTATAAAACATGCTCCGGACTTAATAGCGAAAAACACCAGCTGTAAAAAAGACGATATCCTCAGCATTGTCATTTAAGCCAACTTTGAGACCTAAAAAGTCAATCATCACTTCAGAATTCACAAGCCAGGTAACTCCACTATTGATGTAGGGTTCAAGCTCGCTATCGGAATAATATCCTGCATATTCGAGGTAAATATCAATCTTTTCTGAGATCGATGTTGTAAGTGAAGCCGAATGCAGAGTCCCCAACTCATGGCCATCTTCAGCATGATGCGACAGGTCCAGCGCAAGCATTGTGGCCAAGTAATTCGCAGCATTAATTTCCATGCCATAAAGCAAGGCTGCCCCACCTTCGAGGTAATGATTATCCACATCGCTTCGAGTAATTGGAAAGGAAACAGAAGTCACAATTCCAAGAGCCGTACGGCCTTCGTCGTTACCAAATAGATTCATTTTAGCGCGTGTCGACATTTTACTTGGCCCCTCAATGTCGCTCCAGGGGCCTTTTTCAAATGCGGAGTTTAATCTTTCGCTTTCGATTGAATACGGAGTAAACCCCAGCTGTAATTCCGTGTCATTTGTTAACCCAATCTTGAGCAATGAAGGAACTGCGGTGAAGCGCTTAGTCTCAGAGTCGCCGGGGCGATCACTGAATCCATACTCGAAGAAATTACACTCAAACTGGAAATGACCCGCATCGACCGTCTGTGCAGCTTCGGTAATATCATCTCCTGTCATGTCGCGCATTTCCGCTTGAGGCGTAGGTTTAAAAAGCGAATACTGATCTTTATCGACGGCATCTGCAAAACTTGGAAATAAAGTGACAAAAGCAAGGAATCTTGAGATATTTTTCATCTTTAAGATTTATATATTAAAATATTAAACAATTTTATATACTCAATTAGTTCCTATGCATGCACCACATCCCAATCAAGATCAAACAACACGAAGTTTTTGCATCGAACAAGCAATTCGCGTTGTAGCAACACTAGAAAATTCACTGAAAAAGATCATTCGCGGCCGCGATGATACAATTAAATTATTACTCACTGCCTTAATCGCAGATGGCCACGCACTCTTAGAGGATTATCCTGGTAGCGGGAAAACAACTCTCGCCAAAACGCTCGGAAATTCGATTGACTGCAAAGCTAACTTTTCCAGCCACGAAACTCCTTTTGCTCAATTTCGCCGTGTGCAATTCACCCCAGATCTTCTCCCTTCAGATGTTCTTGGCGTAAACGTCTTTGAACCTAAGTCGGCAACATTTCGTTTTCAACCAGGACCAGTTTTTGCACATATCGTCCTGGCCGATGAAATCAACCGCACGGGACCTAAAGTCCAAGCTGCATTTCTGGAGTGTATGGCTGAACGCCAAGTCTCAATCGATGGCACAACTTACCCACTGGATGAGCTATTTTTTGTAATCGGCACGCAGAACCCGCTTGATTTTGCTGGCACCTACCCACTCCCGCAAGTTCAACTCGACCGCTTTTTACTCAAAATCCCGATGCGCTACGTGGATGCCAATACGGAGCTTGAAATTCTACAAGATGCTGAGCAAATCACGGATGATGCTAGACATGTTACTGCAGTAGTCAGGCGCGAAGAAATTCTTGAAGCGCGTAAAGCAAGTGAAGCTGTAGCCCTGATTGATCCAATCCTGCAAACAATTGTCGAAATTGTTCAGGACAGTCGTAAAAGCCCCTTGGTCCAATTTGGTGCTTCAACTCGTGCGGCTTTAATGTTTAAGCGCGCGCTGCGTGCTTGGGCAATTGTTCAAGGTCGCGACTACGTCTCCGAGGATGATGTGAAAACGCTTACGCCATTTATTCTGAGGCACCGTATACGCTTTCATGCCGGGGTTGGCGATCAGGAACGTGCGTTTTGGGACTTAGTTTCCCCTGCTTTAGAAAAACTGATCAGCAAACGAGTGTAAGTAGCTCTACTAAAACTACTCCTTAGAGCACTATAACGATTTCAAGAACTGAATCACGGCTGCCCGCTGGTTGGCAGGTAAATTCTTAAAATTCGTCCGCGAGCGGCTCGATTCTCCACCGTGCCAGAGGATTGCTTCTTCAATTGAACGGGCGCGCCCGTCGTGCATAAAGCGTGCCGAAATTCCTGATTCATTAGCAAGCATTTCGCTAAATCCTAATCCCCAAAGTGGAGTCGTGCGCCACTCCGACCCATTCGCACTGTAGTCGGGGCGATTATCAGACAAACTCGGCCCCATATCGTGCAAGAGCAAATCAGTAAAAGGATGAATCGTTTGGTTGGCAAGCTCAACTGGAGCATCTGGGCTAGTCTGCAAAGTCATCTTGTGACAATCTGCGCAGCCAATTGACTGGAAGAGACTTTTGCCTAACTGAACCGTTGGATCATCTTGGTTACGTGCTTTGGGCACGCCAGGAATTTGCTGATAGACAGTAAGCCTATCTAGTTCATCGTCAGAAATTTCAGCACTTGCCGCGCCATTTAGTAACGAACTCTTAATCCCCATATCCAGCAACAAGGCAGCTACCGTCTGTTGTTCGACTGTGGGCGCAGAAGCTTTAAATCCAAATCGACCGAGAGAAAAATTTCCAGTTCTCACATCAGGAATGTAATTTGGTTTTCCCGAAATGCCATCTCCATTACTGTCTGTCGGGTCACTTAGAGCAAGAATTGTTTCTTCCGGAATAAACTCAAGCAAGCCAAGCCCAATCAAAAGTGGGCTCATCCTCAGCGAATGACGCAATCTGCTACTACGAATTCCAGGTATTTTAAAACTTAGTTTTGGTTTGCGAAGTTTAAAACGCGTGCCGTCAGGGTATTTTCCCGAAATATACTCCCACTTAAGTTTAATATCATACTTTGCTCGGCCATCAACACGTTGATCTTGTATTTGCGTGCCAATTCCAGGAACTTTCTTCGCACCACCATCACGCTCTCGGCCCTTAAGGCTAACCTTGATCACCATCGAACTGCCAAGATCGAGTGCATTATTGCGCCCATTAAAACTCAGTGACCCCTTTCCGTTTTGCAAATGACATCCGCCACAAGAAGCGTTTACAAAACGCGACCCCAAACCCTGCTCTCTGGTAACGATCCGATGAAAGACTGAAAACCCTGTGAGCTGCTTTGTCCGACGTATTTCGTCTGTGACATTTGGGGCAACGACTTGAATCGCATTATGACCAGTTAGATCGGTTGAAAGTTCTCCTCCAAGATTTGTTAAATCTTGAGCACTAACAATTTGCCGTGGTAACACCACAGTAAAGACAATAATGATAATACTCCAAACCGACTTCAAATTGGCCTCAGTAGGCTGCCTGTGAATTAAACGCAAAGCACAGCTACATTCTTGTTATGGCTTAAAAAGGCAAGTTTGCTGCCTTAAGCGCTTACCCGCATTATATAGGATTTTTTTGAGCTTTATCAACAAAAACGGCCTAACTCTTTCGAGCTAGGCCGTTAAAATCAAACATTTATGGTTGATTTAGTTCATTCCAGTTGTAGTCGTAGCAGCTTTCATGGCGTCATTTGCAGCATTCATTGTCGCAGTTGCTTGATCCATTGCTGTTTTTGTCGCAGTATTTGCAGACTTCATCGCCTCGCTAGAAGCTGTCATCGCTGAAAACTTTGTCCATTGAGAACTTGCCATTGTCAAATAATTTGCAGCATTTTTCCCAAAGGCATCGCGATTAGCAGTAGATGAGAAGAAGTAAGTTTTACCCTCGTTACTCCAAAAGATTGTTGGATTACCAGCAACTTGCTTGCCAGTGGCTAACTCATAAGCATCCCAACCGTTAAATTGCGCTAAATAAGTTGTAGGACTTGCATCAAACATTTTCTTGGCTTCAGCAGTGCCAAAGTAATAGGTGCTGCCTTGGTAGGTCGTGCTAAATTCAGGCTTTCCCTTGTAAGCTTGATTCATTTTTTGAAAAGCAACTGGGCAATAACCGTCATAACCGATTTTTGTAGTGCTCGTTGTAACAGTTGCTGTCGCAGCTGTGGTTGTATGAGTTGGGCTTGTAGTTGTTGTTGGAGGTGTATCTGCTAATGCAATACCAGCCAACGAAATACTAAGTGCAGAAACTGCAGCTAACTTACGCATATAATTTTCTCCTTGTTCTAAGTCTGAGGAAAATCCTCGGACTACTGACGTAACGGCAAGGACTTTATTCCAGCTCGTGTTAGAAACTCAACAAAAGAATGTAGATCATCATCTATCCGCTGTAGAATGAAATACCGTTGCATTGTGTAGATGAATTTTAGCAACACTCGACTGCGGATTTCCCAATACGGGGTTCATAAGGCAGCCATCACCTGGCTTTAATTCAAGATTTTCAAGATTAGCAGAGCCCTCGAGAATGACCAATAAATCCCTACTCGATGCATTGAGAGTTAATAGTCCTGTGCCTTTATATATTCGAAGGCTTAAGCCCGCTCGTATTGAATCATACTTTAATGCGCTTATCGAGTCATCGTTACTACTTATTGCTTGCCCCTTTAAAATAGCAGGTCGAACTTCCGATTGCAGCTCACTACGTAACTTCTCATACGCAGGCACATCAATGAATTTCTCAGTTAGTCCTAGTCTGATCACGTTGTCAGAGTTTGTAATCAGCTCCACTAAATCTCCAGAAAGATAGGCGTGCACCAGGCCCGGTTCAATCACGATTGCCTCTCCGGGTGTTAAATCCCATTCTTTTAGAAAAAATTGAGCATAGCGATTAATTTGCTCCGAACCAGTTTTTAAGAGTTCTGAAAATAAATCTGCAACGTTAGCTCCATTACTTCTCGCAGAAAGAAGTTTGTCGAGCTCGGGAGTTTCTTGGAGGCGCCTGTCAAGTTCTGCTCTAGAAATAAAACCCGCTAAAAGTCTTACAGGAGTCAGCGCTACTGCGAGTTCAACCTTTTCACGGTCATCTGGATATTCAACTGGATTACTGTAATGCAAAATGCGGGCAAGTTTTTTCGTCGGGTGAGTCTGAACCGAAAGTGCTTGAGCCACAGATAAAATTTTAAAGAGATAAGGCAATTCGCAGGTTAAAGCGGCCTCTGAGTCTTGATTAACAATTGTAGCTGGCCCTTTAGGGTGCGCGCCGTACCATAGTTCAGCCGTTGGCCTGCTCCGGTCTTGTGTTGGGGAAAGTTCAAAGGCTAGGCCTGAGGCAACTTTTCCCCAGTTATAGTGCATCACATGCGGTTTAATTTTAAAAATATTTGAGTTGGACAATCTGCACTTTAAAATCGTGAAAGTACTAACTTATAACCACTGTTCTTCCTTTGCACACATTTTGATACCCTGGCAACAGTGGTCGAGCTAAGTCCTGTTTCCCGGGAAACTTCGAGGTAGGTGCGGCCTTCATTCAGCCGTCTGGCGGCTAAGAACCGTCGCGTAAATTCCTCTAACTCCACGCGACTAAGCAGATCGCTCAGAAATTCGTTGGTTTCTTTAGGGGTCTTTAAACGGCAAAATGCTTGGATGAATTGCTTCTTAGCTACATTGAATTTAGCTTTAGTCATAGTTAAAAGTTTCCTCTTAATCTTGATAATAAATTCATCTTTGTTAATTAACTAAAATGAAATTTCTCAACTGTTCACCAACGATGACAATATTTAATTTAATTGTGAAGCTAAGTCGGCTAAGACGATTGCTGTCATCGCTTCAACCACAACGGGCACGCGCAGTGCAATGCATGCGTCGTGGCGGCCTTGAACTGAGATTGTTGTCTTGTCGCCAGATTGCATGTCGATTGTGTTCTTTTCTTTTTTAATACTAGAAGTGGGCTTTACTGCCACACGAAAGATAAGCTCATTGCCGTTAGTGATGCCACCGTTGATACCGCCAGAATGATTGGTGCTTGTATGACCCGAGGCATCAGTAATTTCATCACCAAAAGCACTGCCTTTCATCTTGGCGCAAGCAAAGCCAGCGCCAAATTCAATGCCCTTAGTTGCAGGAATTGCAAAAATTGCATGCGCTAGGAGCGATTCGACAGAATCAAAAAAGGGCTCACCCAATCCAACAGAAAGGCCACTCACGCGACACTCAACAATCCCGCCGACTGAGTCGCCTTCGTTTAAGGCTTGATCAATAGCTTGGTCGATATCCTTTTTGCCAAAAACTTCGATTACCCTAGCTTCAATCTTAATTGGTTTTAATAATTTCTTCGCAACAACTCCGGCGGCAACAATTCCTGCCGTAAGTCTGCCCGAGAAATGCCCGCTGCCACGAAAGTCATTAAAACCGCCAAACTTTTTATAAGCAACAAAGTCAGCATGTCCAGGTCGCGGAGTGTTTTTAATTTTGTCGTAATCCTGAGATTTTACGTTTTCATTTTTAAATTCTATCAGTAACGGTGCACCCGTAGTTTTACCTTGAAAAAATCCGGAACGAATTAGCGGGATATCTTGCTCCTTACGCGGCGTAGTCCCCTTAACTCCCTTAGCTTGGCGACGCTCCAAGTCAGGCATAAAGTCATCTACACTCAAAGGAATCCCAGGAGGGCAACCATCAATTAAAATCCCCACAAGCTCTCCGTGAGATTCCCCCAAGACACTTACTCGAAAATTTCTTCCAAATGAATTCATAGCGAAACTCTAACAGGCCGCACTAATGCATTAAAGACCTTAAATCATCAAAAAACGTTGGATAGGATTTGGCTACGCTTTCAGCTTGATCAATTTCCACCGAACCTGAAGCTTTAAGCCCAGCTACTGCTAAGGCCATGGCAATACGATGGTCAGCATGAGCCAAAACTACTGCCCCAGAAAGACGACTAGCTGGGATACAAAGGTAGTCATGCTCAATTGTAAGCGTTGCACCAAGCTTTGCGAATTCCTGAACCAACACTTGAGCGCGGTCACTTTCTTTATGCGCTAAGCGATGCACACCTTTAATTCTCGAGGTGCCTTGGCAATTAAGAGCAAGTGCCACAAGTGGCGGGAATAAATCGGGGCAGTCGGTGGCATCAAATTCGAAAGCGCTTAAGTCACCGCTGCTAACTTCAATTGCAGTTTCTGAAATTTTCACGCCGGCTTTGGCCATTTTCAACACCTCAAGAATGATTTTATCTCCCTGCTCACTTTGAAGATTTAAATTTTTGAGCTTGATTTCACCTGCTACTGCACCAGCTACTAAAAGAAATGCCGCCCCCGACCAATCACCTTCAAGCGTATATGTCCTTGCTTGGTAGCGCTGATTGCCTTTGATCTTAAAATGCGTGCAAGCCGCGTTAGCCTCAATCTCTGCGCCAAAAGATCTGAGTAGCTCTAAGGTAATATCGACGTAAGGCTTGCTTTTGAGATTAATAACTTGAATCTCAGAATCGACTTTAGCCAAGGGAAGCGCCGTGAGAAGCCCAGATAAGAATTGCGAAGTCACAGAGCAATCTACAGTGACTCGATTGTTCACAATTGGCCCAGTAATTGTCACCGGCAAAAGCCCCTGATTGGTTTTAACCTTAACACCTAACTCCGTTAAGGGTTTTTCAATTAAATCAATTGGACGCTTTCTAAGGGATCCAGAACCTGTGATAAAAATTTGCTGATCAAACAGGCCCGCAATCGCCGTAAGTAGCCGCAAAGATAAGCCCGACTCACCACAATTAAACTCCTGGCGATAGAGTTTATTTGTCGGCACGATCTCTACGCGGTCCTCAAAACAGTCTAAATGCGCCCCAAGTCCAACGGCGATATCAATTGCAGCAAGTGCATCTGCAGAGTAGCACGGATTTACAAGCACACTTTTGCCGTGTGCTAATGCGGCAACAAGAATTGCGCGCTGCATTATGCTCTTTGAAGCTGGCGCACTTAATTCGCCGCAAATCGTGCTTGGATTTATGCCAATGCGCATTGGATTAACTCTTCTGCAATAGCAATTGGAAATTTCTCGACCCGAGCCTTACCAATCTCGTCCAGTAAAATTAAATTAATCTTATCGCCGCGGCGCTTTTTATCCGCAAGCATTAATTCTGCATATTCTTTCTTCAAGACTTTAAGATCACTAGGCAGTCGATAGATATCTAAGATGTTCTTGACGCGCTCCAAGTCAGACTCGGAAAGACAACCTTTGGATTTTGCTAGCTTAGCAGCTGCCATCATCCCGATACTAATTGCATGCCCGTGGGGAATACAATCAACTTTCTCGATTGCATGTCCTAGAGTATGTCCAAAATTTAAGAGCATTCGTGAGGACTCTTCCGTTTCATCAGCTTGGACAACTTTAGCCTTGATCGCAACAGCACGTGAGATCATCAAAGCCAGCGTTTCATAGTCGCGAGCGAGAACTTTAGCAGCTGAGCTCTCCAATTGGTTAAAGTAATCCTGGTCAGCAATTAGGCCGGCCTTGATCATCTCAGCACAGCCACTAACATATTCAATATTGCTTAGTGAATTCAAAAACTTTTGATCGCAAATCACAAACTCCGGCTGCCAAATTGTTCCAATTTGGTTTTTAGCGACACCTAAGTTAACCCCATTTTTACCACCAACACTGGCATCAACTTGAGCAAGTAGTGTGGTAGGAATAAAACCCAGGCGCACCCCACGTTGGAATGTAGCAGCGACAAACCCAACTGCATCAAGCACTGCCCCACCACCCACACCAACAACTAAGGCATCGCGGCCATAGTCATGCGCGATCAGCTTCTGATAAAGCATTGAAATATTGGTCAGTGTCTTAATTGATTCCCCCCCGGGAATAGGCACAATCTGACCATGTGCTTTTAAATTAGAGCACATGGAGGCAATCGACTGATCGATAAAAAAGATCGGCTTAATTTCAAGCTTAAGCTGATTCAATGCGTCAAGCATGTCAGAGAAGATAACTCTGGATGTCCGCTGCTGCAGTTTATTCGTTGAAAAATCTAATTTAATTTCGTGCATGTTGATATTTTCGATAAGTCTCTAGATCCTTATCACCTCGCCCACAAAGATTTAATACAATAGTTTTCTCACTACCATCACTTTTTCTTTCCCATTTAGTCCGCAGTAAATAAGCAAGCGCATGGGCTGGCTCAAGTGCTGGTAAAATGCCCTCAAGCTTTGATAATTCAAATGCTGCAGCTAAAGCTTCGTCGTCTGTTGCTGAAACGTAAGTAGCCCGGGCTGTATCATGTAAATGTGCATGTTGCGGTCCAATTCCAGGGTAATCCAAGCCCGCAGAAATAGAATGAGTTTCCAGAATCTGTCCATCTTGATTGTGCATTACAATTGTGCGACTTCCGTGCAATACCCCCTCACTTCCAAGCGCAAGTGTTGCTGCAGACTCTCCAGTTGAAAGTCCCCTACCAGCCGCCTCTACCCCGATTAACTCCACGCTGCGCTGATCTAGAAAATGATAAAATGCGCCAATTGCATTACTGCCACCACCTACGCAAGCTATCACTACATCTGGTAATTCTGTGCCAGTTTTTTCTTTAAGCTGCTGCTTAATTTCTTCGCT
This sequence comes from bacterium, assembly GCA_016786595.1. Lineage (NCBI taxonomy): Bacteria > bacterium. Next base: position 14,876 of record JAEUWB010000030.1, read on the forward strand.
AATGACCGATTGAAATTTCGCAACTAGCGCAGGATAGGGATGTGGCCCAACCACAGAACCGATCACATAGTAAGTTTCATCGGGATCATTAATCCAAGCGCGGATCGCTTGATTGGTTGCATCTTTCAGTGTGCGGCTGCCACTTGCAACTGGATGGACCTTAGCGCCAAGCATCAGCATGCGCTCGACATTGGGTGCTTGGCGCGCGACATCAAGCTCGCCCATATAAACTTCACAGGGGAAATTAAGCAGCGCTGCTGCTGTCGCCGTAGCCACGCCATGTTGCCCTGCGCCAGTTTCAGCAATGATCCGCTTTTTGCCCATGTATTTAGCAAGTAAGGTCTGTCCAATCGCGTTATTAATTTTATGCGAACCCGTATGATTTAATTCCTCGCGCTTTAAAAATACCCGAGCACCGAGATGCTTGCTTAAGCGCGACGCAAAGTATAGCGGACTGGGGCGCCCAATATAATCTCGAAATAAAATTTGTAGTTCTGCCTTAAAATTTTCCTGATTAGTAATATTTTGATAGCCCTGCAGTACTTGGTCGACAGCCGCGCGTAAAATTTCGGGCACATATGCTCCACCGAATTTACCAAAAAATCCCCGATCATCTGCCTGGTAATTAATCATAGTCTACCTGCTGCTATTGCAGCTTTCACCTTTTCTATATTTTTAGTGCCGGGTGCATCTTCAAGTTTAGAATTCAAATCAATGCCGATAAAGCGTGGATGCTTTTTAAAAGTTTCCTTGATCTGCGGAATCAATTCGGGGGCAATCCCTCCAGCAAGCATAAAAGGAGTATTGCCACGATAAGCATCAAGCAGCTGCCAGTCGAAAACCTCACCACTGCCAGAAACCTGACTATCCAGCAAAAGTAAGTCCGCGTTGGAATCAGTCAAATCGCTCAGTGCCTTAACATTACGCGCTTCGATAATTTCAAGTTTAGGAAAGCTTGTCCGCAGAGTATCTAAAAGTTTTGGATTTAAATGATAAATTTGCACCGCATCAAGTTGATATTGCCCAATCATTGCAGTTAAAAATTCAATTTCAGGTGACTGAAAAACACCGACAACACTAGTCGCTACCTTACTTTGCAAAGCACTGAGAATATTTAAATCTTCGCCAATAAAGCGTTTAGATGCGGGAACGAAAATTAATCCAATGTAATCTGGAGCTAAGCCAAGAATGCTTTTGATTTGATCAGCACGCTGGAGGCCACAGATCTTAATTTTCATTTTTTCCGGCCTCTAACACTGCTGCAATGAATGTCTTGCAAGCTTGCTGCGGTATGGGCTCTTTCATAAAGACTTCACCAATCAGCGCACCATGAAAACCTGCTGCTTTGAGCTTCAAAAAATCAGCTGGAGTCTTAATCCCACTTTCACTGATGCGAATCGAGTCCTGTGGCAATAAACTAATCAACTCAAAAGAAGTTTCAAGTTTAGTCTGGTTAGTTCTTAAGTCGCGATTATTAATCCCAATTACCGAAACATTGTCGGTTAAATGCGATTCAATTTCGCAAGCGTCATGCACTTCGAGTATAACTTCTAGGTTTAAAGCACGTGCAAATTTAGCTAATCTCTGCGTATCCGCAGCAGACAAGACAGTGGCAATTAATAAAATTGCATCTGCCCCTAAGGATCTCGCTTCAACAATTTGGTATTCATCAATGATGAAATCTTTGCGTAGAATTGGACAGAAGTTATACTTACGCGCGGTAGTTAAATCTTCATCTTTGCCATTAAAAAAGGGCGTGTCAGTTAAAACAGAAAGCGCAGAAGCACCAGCCTGCATGTAGCCAATCGCTAATTCTTCAACATTAATATACGGATTAATTACCCCAGCTGATGGTGAGCTACGTTTAATCTCAGCAATCACTCCAACCTTATCTGGACGCTGCAAGTAGCTCGAAAGCGAAACTGTGGGAGAGGAAAAATATATGGATTTTTCAAGCAAGGCAATTGGATACAAAGCCCGACGTTGCGCAAGGTACGTTTTCTTTGAGTCAATAATCTGATCTAAAATATTCATCCAATTAATTTCTCCAAAATATTTTGCGCCTTGCCACTCAGCAAGGCTTCGCGTGCCCGCAAAATCCCTGTAGGTAAATCCACTTTTTGTGCTAACGAAATTAACATTCCCGCATTAGCAGAAATAACACTGATCTCTGCCAAACAAGCTTGGCCGGAGATAATTCGTTTAAATGCCGAAACATTTGCGGCAATTGATTCGCCGGCCACAAGTTCTTCAGGCTTAATCCGTGTCGCCAGAAAATCCTCAGGCTCAAGAATACAGTCTTTTGCTTTAGTAATAATCCGCACGGGACTTGTTAGTGAAATCTCATCATAGCCATCGAGCGAATGTACAATTGCAAAATTACTGTGCTCGTTTTGGTCCTGGTCCCCTTCGTGTAAAAATCCATAAAGCCTTAGCAGAGCCAAAGAATTGACGCCTAGAAGTTTCGTCTGCGGGCGCGCTGGATTAACAATCGGACCCAGGGTGTTAAAAAATGTTTTCATGCCTAAGCCCTTACGCAGCGGCGCAAAGGCTTTCATTGCCGGGTGAAAATACGGTGCATGCAAGAAAGCTATGCCTGCCTTATCAAGTGAGGCTTCAACCTCACTTTGCGTGGTTGGAAATTTAAGACCCAAAGCTTCAAGGACATTCGATGAGCCGCATTGAGATGAAACCCCGTAATTTCCGTGCTTGGCGATTCTTACTCCTGCTGCAGCAGCAGTAAGCGCCG
>JAEUWB010000031.1 GCA_016786595.1 bacterium
TATTCCCTGGCGCTGCCAAGTTCAGCGAGCCCGACAGGAATAAGTACCGAGGAAAGCATCAGTAGTTGCACGCCGAATGCAAATCCAATTCCTCGGCCAATACCCCGACCAGATTGCGCAAAACAATGCCCTGATGGAGTCACTGTGAAGTGTGTTGCTATTATGCCTGGTGGTTGCGCACAATCTGCGCCAGCCTGCACAGTGGGCTGCGTGATCTATCTTAAAAATGACCGTTGCCTTTCGCTCGGACTTGGTTCAGGCAGTGAAAACCATTTTTCTAATGACGATTTCCGCCGACGTTTTTCGTGCGCAAGCACAAGTAGCGCCGATCAATTAAAATATTGCTGTTTAATGCAGCACGAACACTTTCATGCTTGCACCGAAAATAAAGGCCCCCGTATCTGCGAGGAATCTGGTGCGTTTGAGCTTGAGGCAGCTTGTCTTAAAAATGGCATTTCTGCCTCATGTGGTGGCGTGAAAACTACTTGGCCCAAGGAACAATGTGGCGAGTCCTGTAAAGATCTTTTTCGTAGATTAATGCTTGCCAGTTGGACTAAATGTCTCTGCGGAGTCGCTACCAGTTGTAGTACCAGTCCAACAAAAGAAGAGTGTTGCGCTTGCCAAAAGATGTGCTCAAGCCCAGAGTCGATTTTGAATGCACTGCCTGCGGTCTGTAAGTCCGTGCCTGGAATCGCTGATAATTATGCGAATAATTGTCAGGGTCTTGTGAATTCTAATCATGGCTGCTCGATGATTGGTGTCAGTGGACAGATTAATTGCGGGGGGAAGATAACTGTCGGAACTGATCCGCTCTTGGAGTATTAGAGCGTTTCGGGATTCTATCTAGGAAATAGTGAATTGCGCTGATAAATTCTCTATGCTTAGGCTTGAACTTATACTTCTCCTTATTCTTTGTAGGTTAAGGGGAAGTATAAGTTCAAGTTCAAGCCTAAGCTGATGTGTATAAACTCGAGGAAAAAAGGTGGGGAACTGGCTTCTTGAGAACCTTAAGTTCTGGAGCGGGCAGCTTTCGGTGCAAGATGCGTATAGGGCACCTACGACCACCCGCATGTGTTTTTTGCCAGGCCAGAGGGGGGATGGTTCCGAGGAGGGTGACCATCGATTTCCCCCTTGACCTGGGCGTTTGGATGTTGTGATGAAAGGCAACAAAGGGCAACAGAAGCATGAGGATTCAGCGGAGTGCGCTCTGGAGTTTTAATTCCTGCGACCGACGTCAGATTCCAATCTTCCGAGCTCAGAGCTGCCAGTACTTGTTACTTGTCCTTCCGCAACTATTGCTGCGGAGTGTTGATGAAAACACTCGCCGACACCTTCGATTTGGCTTTGCGCCAGAGCTACCGTCGCACATTGTAGATGCATTCGGGTGAACCCGAAAGATCATGTGCTTGGCGTATTTTATCGAACCTGTAAAGGTCTGTGAAGGATTGGCGAGTATGCGCGGCAAGATCAGGAATCCCCGAAGCGGTTCCTGATTGTTGCCAACTTGCAGACGATTGTTGCGCCTGCCTTTGCATGTCACTTCGAGATAGTGGGAACAAACCTCCCACCAATTCTCGCACTTATAGTTTTGCAGCATTTAGACTCGGGTATGCCCATTGAGACATCCAGGCTGCCTTCGGAAACTACTGTTCAAGAACGCATGCTATTCTAGGTGCGAGAATGGAGCTTCATGTCTATCGACTTTGGCCTCCTTCCAGCATCGTACCGACCGGCACGATAGCGACAAGTGTCGCATCAAGGCTGGGGATTAAAAACTCTCTAGTGAGTTCTTAACTCCCATCCCCAATGCAATTTTTCACACGTAAAATTAAGGCTTAAAAACCTTTTTAAGCCAGTTCTACCCAGATGAATTGTAAAAGAACTAAATACTATAAGAGTGGAGTTCATATATTAGCCACAATATATAGTAAATACTTGACAGTTTTGCCCCACGCCAGCTAGTTTTCCTGACTATTATTGAGTAGATATGTCCATTCCAATCAAATTTGAAACAGTCGGCGAAGATTCTTTTGAAATCACTAGATCAACTTCTGGAATAGTTACAATTGGGCGTGAACCAGAAAATGATATCGTTGTTGATAGCACTTCTGTATCCAGGCGCCATGCTTGTATTTTTTCTGCAGGCAGCCAGTGGGTTCTAAGGGATTTCGAAAGCACTAATGGCACTTGGATTAACGGTGTAAAAGTTGTACCCGGTAGTGATTGTCTTTTGCGTCTTGGAGATGTCGTCCAATTTGCCGATGTGCTCATTAAAATTTCAGCAAGCGATGGACAAACTCACACTCAATCAGCTGAATCGCTCTTGATCTTTAAAGGCGAACATTTCGATCGCGAAATTCCCTTTGACGCCGCAACATCACGTTTCGTTGTTGGCGGACCTGAAGCAGATGAAACATACGAAAATGTCTCAACAGATCGCCCCTTGATTATTGTTACTCGTAACCCGCATGGCTTAGAGGCAATTGTCGACTCCCGTAATACGGCAACTGGAGTAGGGGTTGTTGTCGACGGGACAGCGGTTTCTGGCAATGTGGTCCTTAAAGACCGCTCGCAAATTACTTCTGGGCCACTGAATATTTTCGTCAATCTCGCACCCACGCATAACGCTGCCGGTCAAAGTTTTTCTGATCGTAACGCCGCACGCCCCCGCTCTATGTCGGGAGTGCACAGCCGCAAGGACTTGGGCCTCGAAAACCTGACTGAGATTGAGGAGGATAAGAAACGCTTGCTCGATAGTCGACGCTTTGTGTTTGGCGATGCTGACAAAGATAGCACAACACAAACGCAGTTTACGCCTGCAGGTCAGCGGGGCAAGACTGGCGGAAGATCTAGCCATGAAGTTTCTTCAGCAGTTCGCTTTTCGGCAGTAGGGAATGAAGACGAGCCGAATCTCAACGAAAAAACAATTAAGGTCTTGATTGGATTTGGTGTTTTCGTCGTATTCGCTTTAATTATTCTGCTGATTATTCTACTCCTTTATCGCTAACGTTATATTACGGCTATGGCTTCGGAAGATCTTAAATCGAGCGGCACTACTGGTGCATATGATGCAACGGCAATTGAGTCGCGCCTTGCCGAGAGTTGGCAGCAGTCCAAGACTTTTCATGCTGACCCAGCCTCAGCCAAACCGCCTTTTTCGATTGTGATTCCGCCGCCGAATGTCACGGGATCGCTACATCTCGGTCATGCCCTGAATAATACACTGCAAGACATCCTTGTGCGGTATCAAAAAATGTCTGGGGCTGAAGTGCTCTGGATGCCCGGGACTGATCACGCCGGAATCGCTACGCAAAACGTAGTTGAGAAGCAGCTTGCCCAAGCTGGTCAATCCAAGCACGACCTTGGACGTGAAAAATTTCTCGAGCGAGTTTGGGAGTGGAAAGATACTTCCGGTGGGCAAATTATTTCGCAACTAAAACGGCTAGGTTGTTCCTGCGATTGGGAGCGCGAGCGCTTTACGATGGATCAAGGACTTTCTAAGGCAGTGCGCGAAGTTTTTGTGCGACTCTACAAGGAAGGCTTAATTTATCGCGGCGATTACATGATTAACTGGTGCCCGCGGTGTGAAAGCGCGCTGGCAGATCTTGAAGTCGAGTATCCAGATCAAGCAACCTCGGGAATGATTTACCGGCTGCGTTACGAACTTGTCGAGAGCCCCGGAAATTATCTGATGGTCGACACTACGCGCCCAGAAACAATGCTTGGCGATACCGCAGTAGCTGTGCACCCCGAGGACGAACGCTATCAAAAGTTGCATGGCGCTAAACTGCGCCTGCCCATTACAGGACGAATTATTCCTGTAATCGCCGATGCTTTTGTTGATCGTGAATTTGGTACGGGCGTTGTGAAAATTACCCCCGGGCACGATCCTAACGATTTTGAAGCCGGACGGCGTCATCAATTGCCAATTATTACGGTGCTAGATCAGCAAGGGAAAATGAACGATCAAGCGCTGCACTACAAAGGCCTGGACCGTTTCGAATGTCGTAAAAAAATCCTTGTCGAACTCGAGTCCCTCGGAGCGCTAGTCGAAAAGAAGCCACACTTAAATAAAATTGGCCGCTGCTATCGCTGTCAGACCGTGACCGAACCACTAGTTTCGACTCAATGGTTTATGCGCATGCGTGAACTTGCCGACCAGGCAATTCAAGCTGTGCGCGAGGGACGTACCGAGATTATTCCGCAGGCTTGGTCGAGTACTTACTATCAGTGGCTGGAAAATATTCGTGATTGGTGCATTTCACGTCAACTCTGGTGGGGGCATCAAATCCCTGTCTGGTATTGTGAATGTGGCCAGGAAATTGTTTCAACTGAAACTCCAACTGCTTGTGCCTGTGGTAGTAAGAAACTCCGCCAAGACCCGGATGTGCTCGACACCTGGTTTAGTTCTGCGCTCTGGCCCTTTAGCACCATGGGTTGGCCCGACCAAACTGCAACACTCCAGCGCTTTTATCCAACCAGCGTCTTAGTTACAGGCTTTGATATTTTGTTTTTCTGGGTAGCGCGAATGATGATGATGGGCATCAAGCTTACTGGGGTTGTGCCTTTTCATAAAGTTTATCTGCATGCGATGGTGCGCGACGAGCATGGGCAGAAAATGTCGAAAACTAAGGGTAACGTGATTGATCCGCTGGACTTAATCCGGGATTATGGGGCTGATGCCCTGCGCTTTACGCTTTGCATCATGACCCTACAAGGTCGAGATGTGAATATTTCGACCAAGCGCATCGAAGGCTATCGGAATTTCATTAATAAAATCTGGAATGCTACGCGTTATACTGCCAAGGTTGTTGAAGAAGTAGGTACTAAACCTCAGAGCTTCGATCCAAGTTCTTTTGGACAGTGGATTTTATCGCGGCTGAGCACAACTACTGCAGAAGTTAATGCTGCACTCAGTAATTATCAATTTAGTGAAGCTTGTAGCGCACTCTATCGGTTTTTTTGGGATGACTTCTGTGCTTGGTATTTGGAAGCCTCTAAGCCATTGATTAAACTCGGCGATATTAATCAACAGCAGGCAATTGCTAATACTTTAAATTTTGTCGTCGAAACCACGCTCAAGCTCTTACACCCTGTGATTCCTTTTGTGACAACGCAAATCTGGCAGGACCGACATCAGACCGACATTGTTTTAGAAAAATTCCCGCAACTCAGTGATTTGCCACAGTCACTTGACCAGCAAAAAGTTCAAACAGCAGCAGTGTTAATTGAACTAATTACTGCGATTCGCACTGCCCGCGCAGAGAAAAATGTACCACCTAGTAGCGCTGTTACTGTTAGTCTCGAGTGTTCAGCAGAATTACAACAAGTGCTTAGCCTGCAGAGTGACTTAATTGTGAATCTTGCTCGCTTGACAGAGCTTAAATTCTCGAGCGTTGCTCCCGCAGGGGACTATGTTTCTAAATTATTTGCCGGTGCCAATAAGGTTCATCTGAGTCTGCAAGGTTTAATCGATCCAGAGGCAGAGAAGCAAAAACTTTTAAAACAGCAACAAAGCGTGGAAAAAGAATTAGCACGAGTTAAAAATAAACTCGCTTCGACCGATTTTCGTGCTCGTGCACCTGAAATGGTAGTGCAAAAGGAAGAGGAAAAACTCCGCGAGTTTGAAGCTGAACTCAAAATCATCCGACAAGCACTGGCAGGACTGTAAGGACGACAATACCGCAGCTCATGAAAACAAATCTTAAAATTCCACCCGGAATCGACCAAGCACAGCTTGAGCATTTAATTAACTTAGGGCTGATTGAAGACATCGGACAGGATTTTAAATCTGGTGACGTTACGACAAACGCTTGCGTGCCAGCTATTCGTTTGGGAACAGCAACGCTACTGGCCAAGGAAGAGTTAGTCGTCTGCGGCTTATTCTTAGTGTCGCAAATTTTTGCAAAAATTGATCCAACGGTGCAAATTAAAGAACTTGCGATGGAAGGCTCGCAGGTCAAAGCCGGCGCAGTGCTTTGTGAAATTTCCGGCCCACTGCGAAGCTTACTCACAGCGGAAAGACTAATTCTTAACTTCATCCAGCGTCTCTCGGGGATCGCGACCCAAGCCCGCAGACTCCAAGCATTGGTTGCCCCTGTTAAGCTTTACGACACCCGCAAAACAATCCCTGGGTTTAGAGCACTTGATAAATACGCAGTGCGCATTGGTGGAGCTGTAAATCACCGTCGCGGACTGTATGATGCGTTTTTGATTAAAAATAACCACATCGACGCCCTCGACGGAGATATTGTGCAGGCGATAAATAAAGCGCGCCTCGCCAAACCACGCCTCAAACTTGAAGTCGAGGTGCGCGACTTGAATGAACTATCGCTTGCCTTAAGCGCAAAACCCGATGCAATTCTACTAGATAATTTTAGCCCCGCGGATCTTGCTGTCGCAGTCAAGCATGCTCGCTCGATTGCTCCACAAATTGAACTTGAAGCTTCGGGAGGCATTGATCCAAGAAATCTTGAAGCTTATGCCCAAAGCGGAGTCGATGCTATTTCCATGGGCGCGCTAACGCACTCAATAAAAGCCGCTGATCTTTCCCTTCACCTTGCTTTAGTCTCAGAACAATAACGCAAGATGCTTGCTCTCGAAAAAATAAAAGCCTCCTGCAACGAGAAAACCACCGACACTAAAAAATCTGCACTCACGGCATATTTATTCGATCAAATTTCTTCAACCATGGACCTTGCTTCGGCAATTCAGCAAGGACAGGAAATACTAGAACCACATCAAAGCATTGAACTAAACGTCCCGGCACACGAACTCCAAGGACTAACAGCTGTTCTTGCACGCGGGCAAACTCAAGGCCGCGGCCGCCAAGGTCGAAGTTGGACTTCTACGGAAAATCAAGGTCTCTACGCGACAGTCTGCTGGAATCCGCAGGCTAAATTAAATACCTTGCCCGGACTTTCCATAGTTGTCGGCCTGGCTCTGCAACAAGCCTTGAAAAGTTTTAATCTCAAAGTTTCACTCAAATGGCCCAATGACCTGGTGGTCTTCGAGGAAAATCAAACTCAGCTTGTCTGGAAGAAATTGGGTGGCATTTTGATTGAGTCAACTTTGAATGCAGAGGTTTGCTCCTCCATGCGTCTGGGCTTTGGCATTAATCTCCAGCCTGTAGAAATTGCTCCACCCGCCCAGCCAATTAGTTTGAGCGAGCTTGGATTTTATCAGCAACAAGCATGCGACGAAAATATTCTCTTTGTCACTTGCTTATTTGAAATCATCGAAAATTTAAATTTATTGTTAAACACGGGATTTGCACCGTTCCAAGAACGCTTTATGCGCGATTCGAATTTGTGCGGCAAGAAATTATCGCGCAATCACAAAGTTTACTTAGTCGAAGGGATCGATTCTCAAGGCGCTCTAATTGTTAACGATCCTCAAACGCAGGAGAAAAGTCTTTTACATTCAGGCGAAATTGAATTATAATTTCGCCTCGTATTCAGTAACAATCAACAAGGTATCACGCGATATGAGTGGCGCCGGGGGTCCAGTCGATTTAGATAAGCTTTTTGCTGATGTGATCGCTAACGCCCAAAAAGCAGAAGAACGAGCAGCGCTCGAAAAAATAAAAGCTGGCCAAGACGATATTAAACTCGAAGCTGAGCACGTCAAAGACCCAGATTCCGAGGAAGAGGTCCTGAAAAAGCAGGAGGATCCTAAAGGAATTGCTGCAATCACTTCACTAAAAATCCCGCAAAAAGTTAAATTGGCACTCTTTGGCAATAAAGTTATCCGCGCGATCCTGATTCGCGACACTAACCGCCAAATCCCACTCTTCGTTTTGCAAAACGGCCGCATCACTGAAGCTGAAATCATTGACTTCGCAAGAAATGCTAACCTCAATGAGCATGTCTACCGCCGCATCGCTGGAAATAGCTCCTGGACCCGCAGCTATTCCGTTAAACTCAACCTGGTGATGAACGCTAAAGTCCCCGGTGACATCTCCCTTAAATTCCTCTCTTACCTCCATGAAAAAGACGTCCAACGCGTTGCCCGCTCGAAAAATGTCTCCGGACTTGTCGCTGGCCAAGCTCGCAAAATTATCGAAAAGAAAGAGAAAAAAGCTAAGGGGCCAGAAGGTCACTGACCTTTCTTTTGCGGAAAAGAAAGGTCAGCCCAAAGAAAACGAAATTGCCTCGCACGCGCGAGGCAAGGCTCGTGCCACCCATTCAGTTACTCGCAACGACGATTATTCTTCCTGGTCTTCGCTGCCACCTGCTGCACCAATCGTCATTTTGACAGCATCTTCCACAACTTGCCGCTTATCAGCGGGGAGGGCGCCCTCTGCAGTGAGTTTTTCCGCCTCCTCAGAGACGACTTTAAGTAAAAATTTACGCTCTTCGACAGTCATCGGCCGCGTTGGTCGACGCACTCCTTGCACACCAGTTTGACCTTGGGTTGGAGCAACTTTGCCAACATCAGCGCTGCCAGTTACTGAATTAATGCCAGTCGTGCGCGGTGGAACTCCTGATATTTTTTTTACCATAAATTCTTCTCAACTAATGAAAGCGGGGAGGCAATCCCCAAAAGCGAGTAGGTCAAAGCTAAAAATAAAATAATTTGCGCGACCACAAACTGGCTAAACGGAGATTTCTCCTTCAAGCGCCTGAATTCTTGTGCGACTGCTCTAAGTCCAGGACGCACAGATAGCTTCTGCATTTGTCGCTTGGGATTGGCAATTCGTGCAAAAACGTAGTTCAAGATTTCCTTATGCTCACGAATAATGTTGAGTTCATCAATTTTCCATTCTTCGGCAAGTGCGCGCATTGACACACCGTCCCAATATACTCCGTAGACGATCTTTTGATGTACCACTTCCAGTTCGGCTACAATTTCTAGGGCACGCTTGTAATCGACAACTTTCTCAGGGGAAGCGGTGATTTCTTCAAGTGCTAATAACATTGTGGCGCTGGTTAACATCTGACGTACTGAAGTACGCATCAACTCTTCATTGATTTCACCGTCCTCGGTGACAAGTTCACCGTCACGAAGTTCGGGGAATACGTCAAAAAGTTTTGCCGAAATTTCGCGTGAAATTTGTTGTGATTCGGTTTCTGCGCCAGTAGCTTGCTGCCAGGATTTAGATTTTCTGGCTTCTTCGGTGGCTGACTCATGAATGCGTCGGCGCGCATAGGCTCTGAAGGGCACTCCCATTTTAGGGTCATAACGCCTTGCGCAAAATAAAAGCCCTTCGTATGCACCGCCATCGAGTCCATCTAATTGCCAGTCGAGATTCCACGAGCGCGCTACGGATTTAGCAATTGCCGTAGCCCAGCCGGTATGATCTTCGACGAGTTTAGCAATTAACTCGTCAGTGCCTGGGCGGTAGGCACTGTATGTTTCGTTTCGCTCCATAGCGAACTATTTTAGCGTGTAATCTGGAAAAAGAAAATGGATAGTTTTAAGCGTTGCTTCAATTCGCCGCAACGATAGATGCCACGGTAGCTTGCAGCCTGCACTGCAAGCTATTGGCTAGTTCCCCTAGGCAGATTTTCTTAGCCCAGCTACTGCTTCGGTGATTTCAACTACGTTTGATTTTCCACCGCGACGTGTGCGCTTGCGTTTTTCCGTGACTGCTTCGACCTGGAGGCGAATCAATGGGACTTTTGTCGATTCGTTTGCATGTTCACTACCAAGCGACCCTTGAAGTTGCTCAAGCGCACGACGCTTAACACGGGAAATGTGACAACGGCTATAGCCCAATGACTTAGCGATATCGACAAGTGATTCGTCATTCTCAAATGAACGGATAATCACTTCTTGCTCGAGACTATCAAGGCCGGAGCAAGCTGTGCGTGTAGATGAAATGTTTTCTTTACGGATCAGAATTGTCTCTGGACTTTCAACTTGGTGATTCCCAAAGCAAGCACCCTCAGGTGATAAGTGAATAGTTTCGTCATCAGTTGTCGTGTGTACTCCGTTCATAAATTGTGTGTTTTGCACTGCACTTGAAACTGCGCGAACAAGATAACCGCGTAAATGATAGAAAAGGAACGTCATAAAGCCGGCTCCGTGTTCAGGTGAAAAACGTAGCGCAGACTCGCAAAGCGTGAGGTCAACAATGCTATCAAGCTCTTCATAAGGTAGGCGCACTCTCCAGCGGCGTAACATGCTGCGGGCAAGTTTGCGAGCATTGTCACGATGTTCGAGGATGAGCTTTTCGCGGTCGATCTTTGAAGCAGCCTTTTTAGCAGGCGTTTTTTTCGCTGCAGACTTTTTAGCTGTTAATGCGCGCGTGCGTATTTTAGGACCACTTTTACGACTAACTAATTTCTTTACTTGAGCCTTCATTTTACCCCCACAATCCAACGGCATCTGGTGATATCCGACGCCAACCTCATAAAACCGCCTAAAACCTTAGACCCTTCAGTATCTAGTCAGCTTCTCGCGTATTAATGCTTCAATATGGGTTATAACTATTTGAAATTATTGATCTTGCTAGTTGTAACAAAGATGTGCTAGAAGCACATTATTAGTATAGACGACTTTAACTATGTCGTGTTAGTTAATCTCGTAACTTGAATGCATGACTTGAAGTACTTGCTTCAAATCGGCGCGGGCTGGCTTTTGAGGGTTAAGGATTATGATGGGATTGGCTGATATCGCTTCTTTTGTGTGTGCAAGTTTGATTGTTTTGTCGATTGTGTTCTTTAACGACTAACACATTTCTAGTTTTCCCCCCTTGTCGCCTTTGTTTTAATCAATATATTCAGATTTCATTGAGAGACGGACTCGATATAGTCCAGATTAACTTCCAGACTGAGTGCTGCAATATTTGTTGATTAAGCTATAGTCTAGGCAATTGCATTAATATTATTTTGAGTCTGCGACTTACAAATTTTAGAATTTTTATCATTGGCGCACTGCTTTACCTCGGGACATTTTTTGTTTTCCTCGGGGCCATGCCGATCTATCGAGTCTCGGAAGCACGTGAGGGCAGTGTGATCAATGCGCTTGCAGAAGGGGATTCGCTAGTACTGCCCTTGAGGCACGGGAAAATTATCCCTTCTAAGCCGCCACTCTATCACTGGCTGTCCTTTTTTATTTTTCGCCCAGATCGCCCAATCAATGAGTTTCAATTACGCTTTGTCTCGGCACTTGCTGGAATAGGCATGCTAGCTTTAACCTTTTTTACTGGGCAGCGCTTGCTCGGGCTTAATTTCGCAATCGCCAGCACGACAATCTTAGGCACAAGTGTAGGGTTTCTTAATTTGGCTAGCTCTGGCCGAGTTGACATGCTTTTTTCTTTTCTAGTCTGCTCTGGGATTTTTCTTTGGCTTAATGCAGCGCTAAACGCCGGTCGCGATAGGTTGATTCCTCAGCGCATTGTCTATCTAGTGTCACTTTGCTTTGGGCTTTCAATTTTAGCGAAAGGTCCGGTTGGCTTTGTGTTGGGTGTAATTGTCTGCTGGTTAATTTCTGCGGCAACCCAGAATCTGACAACTTGCTATAAGCAAGTTGTCAACCCGAGTTGGATTGTTGGACTTTTGCTGGCGCTGATCGTGGCAGAGCCATGGTATGCGCTAGCTGCCTCGCAAGGTGGAGATGCATTTCTCGAGCGTCAAATTGTTTTCGAGAATATACTACGCCTCATCGGCGGAAGTGGTATTACGATCAAGCCCTTCTGGTTTTATTTTACTCATCTCTGGGGTGAGTTTATCCCAGCAGTGGTACTGATTACAGCAGCAATAATTGGCTTGCTGTTAAAGCGACAATTCTTAGCGCCTGGAGCAATAATAAGTTTCTTCGGCGCTGCTGATTCGACCGAGTCGCGACTAGCTAAAGCGAGCCTGTTTTGGCTACTGGGCGGCATGATATTTTTTAGCATCGCTGCGGGTAAACGTCAGTCTTATTTAATGCCATTGTTACCTGCAGGCTCAATCCTCTTGGCTTTGATCTGTGCCAGGCTTGCCAGCGGAGAAGCAGAGTTGATCCGGAGAATTTCACTTTTAACAGCACTTTGCACGCCGCTTTATCTGGCAGTCTATTTTTCAATCCAGGTTGTGCAAGCCTCAAATCTGACCTTCAAGGGAATTAGTTATGAGCTTGCCCAATTAATTCCAGACACGCAGTCTGTAACAATCGTTAAAAGCCCGAGTGATGAAAGTTTCGATGTACTCTTGTTTTACTTGAATCGCAAAGTTGATTTCCAAGAACTGACAAAAATTAATAACCCCAATGGACTTTACCTCTTTCGTGAAAAAGACAAACGCGCACTCAGTCGCTATCTCAGCCATGTGATCTATACAGCTGAACGCCCGCGGGATCGCAGTCAACGAGAGTTCGAAAACTCAGATAAAAATCCAGAACGTTTGTATCTTGCGCGCCTGAATGCTAAATTGACGCACGCCGTTTTAACCGCGGATTAATAACTTAGATTGGTAAATCTCGAAAAGATCAACGTGAAAGCTACTGATTATTTGCGAAATATTTTCTGCTGGGCACTAGTTCTACTCTCAGCTTGCATTTTACCACCAAGTAAAAAACCTGCTGCCGTGATTAGCGAAACGGAACTGGACCAAGTTACGCTCTTGCAGCGCGGGCGCGATCTTGCCGCGCTTGGACGCTTTGAAGCTGCAGAAGTTGAACTCCGTAAAGCGGCAGCAATTCCAGGCGCGAACTACATTGTCTATAACGACTTGGCCTTTGCTTTAATGGGACGTAGCAAATATGCAGAGGCTGAATTTTACTTGCACCATGTTTTAACAGAGCGCCCACATGATTTCTCGAGCTTGTTGAACCTAGCTAGACTTGCCTACCTGCAAGGTCGGCTCGAAGCTGCGCGCAAAATCTTATTCAAAATTTCTGAATTAAATCGGCAACAAAAACTTCAAGTCGGGGGGCTTAAGCAAGATCAGGCCTTGAGTCAAAATGAATTGAGTTTGCTGCTGACGAATTTATCGATGGTTAATTTCGATCTTGGATACTTTGATGAAGCTTTATGTTTTGCCGAAGAAGCCTATCAAGTCAGCCCGACTGACTATACACTCAGCCGCCTGGTTCGGCTCTTGCTTTGGGCTGAAAAAATTGACAGTGCCTATCGATTTCTGAGCACGCGCCTAACAGCAGCAAATCAACCGCGGCCTACAGAAAATCTGCTACTCGATCTGGCCTTGGTTAATTATTTACGTCACGATTTAGCTGCAGGACGTGCCGCATTAAATCAGCTTTTATCTAGCCCAGCAGAAGCGTCTACTGAAGTGCGCACTTTGGCTTTCTTGCTGCAGGGGGTTTTCTTACAAGATGAAAGTCGCACAGCGGAAATCCGTGACGCTCGAACTCAACTCTTTCAGGCCGAGCCCAAGATCTGCCTGGCAGAATTTGGTAACCGCGTTTCGTACTGGCCGGATATGGCATTACGTGAGGCCGAAGTCTTTTTAGAGCCGATCTGTGGAAACTCAGCTAATCCCCGAGCGATTGTTGAACAAAATCCAAGTGCTGGATTTAAAATCAGAGATTGGATACGTTCTCTTGGCCTTTAACGGATTAATAGTATAGATTGGCTACGCTATGGCAGTTTCTCTAGTCGACAAGAATTCTTCGCAAAATACAAATCAAAAATTCTCTGGGCGCATACCTCCGCACTCACGTGAGGCTGAGCAATCAGTGCTTGGTGCGATTTTAATCGATAATGAAGCAGTTAATAGTGTTTTGGAAATCCTCCAGCCTGGAGATTTCCATATTAAACAACACCAACTGCTCTTTGCGGGGATGATCGCTGTATTTGACCGCGGTGAGCCGATTGACGTTGTGACCTTAACACAGATGTTACGTACCACGAGCGACCTTGATGCAGCTGGTGGCATTGAATATATCTCCCAACTTGTAGAAATTGTCCCGACTTCAGCAAACGCTCAGTACTACGCTCGCCTAGTAAAAAGCATGAGTTTGCGCCGTAACCTCATTCATGAAGCTGGCGTAATTGTTGATGAAGCTTTTGCTGCAGATGAAGACGTTGAAACTTTACTTGATACTGTGGAGCAGAAAATTTTCAAGCTTTCTGAGTCCAGAATCAACAAGGGCTTTTATCGTGTAAGCGACGTGGTTAAAGACTCAATCAAGCAAGTCGAGAAGCACTACATCAGTAAAGAGCCAATCACTGGCCTGGCTTCGGGCTTTTATGACCTGGATAATATTACAGCAGGATTTCAGCCATCAGACTTAATTATTCTGGCGGGCCGTCCAAGTATGGGAAAAACATCCCTGGCGCTTTCGATGGCTTTAAACGTAGGCTTAAATCCAAAACGAGCTGGGGCGGTAGCAATTTTCTCACTGGAAATGTCTAAAGAACAAATTGTGACCAGATTACTTTGTTCGCGCGCGCGAGTTAGTAGTTCCAAGATTCGCTCTGGTAAACTAAGTGAAACTGATTTTCCACGCTTAGTTGAAGCCGCATCAGAATTATCGCATGCCGATGTCTTTATTGATGATACTTCGGCTATTTCAGTTTTGGAAATGCGCGCCAAGGCCCGCAGACTACATCGTGAAAAACCACTGAGTCTAGTGGTTGTCGACTATTTGCAATTAATGCGTGGCTCCTCGCGTTCATCTGACCGCCGCGACCAGGAAATCTCTGAGATCTCCGGTGCGCTTAAAGGTTTGGCTAAGGAATTGAATATCCCGGTGGTTGCACTCTCGCAGCTTAACCGTGGAGTTGAGTCGCGCGATAATAAACGCCCACATATGGCTGATTTGCGTGAATCTGGTGCGATTGAGCAAGATGCAGACTTAATTAGCTTTGTTTATCGTGACGAAGTTTATAATCCGGATACCCCCGATAAGGGTGTTGCTGAAGTGATTGTTTCCAAGCATCGTAACGGCCCAATCGGCACAGTAAAACTTGCTTTCCAAGGCGAATATACACTCTTTGAAAACCTCTCTGAAGAAGCTGCCTATGATTATTTGGGTGAGGATCTGGGTGCGGTTGGCGACGAGTTATTATAAATCATTATAACTACAAAGAAAAAGGGGAAGGATAAGTTCAAGCCTAAGCCTAAGTTTTTTAATACTGTGATCGTATTGTGCAAACAATCACAGCAAGTCCTGGGTTTTATGGGTGCAGCTTGAGCAGTAAGCATGGACCGCTGAAGGTTTTACCGACATCCTTTTCAGTAAAACCTCAAGCTCCCGTTGAGTATCGTCACGCAGAATTTGCCTGACTGAAATAGCCCATACATGGTCACGCGCATTTCTTTCGCCGTCCTTGTTGAACTTGCGCGGATCTTTCTTCTTTGAGCAATGTATCAACTTGCTTGAGGGTTGACCGCAGCATTTTGATCCATGCAGTGCGCCCGAACCTTTGAGGCCAGGAAGAGTCCCAGTCTTTTGGCAGTTTAAATTTGACTGGTGAGATCAGGATCTTGGAATTATCACTTAGCATTCTCAGAGCAGCAGCAAGATTACCTTGAGCATATCCAAGCTTTGACAGTGCAGCTAAGTTGTTGCCAAGACGAGCGAGCATCAAGTAGTTCGTGAAGTCATATCCAGCCTGCGTCAAGATTGTCCAGAACTGAATTGTTATTCCGTTTGGAACCTCTTTAGTCGCAAGTGGATCATCGCTGATTTGAACTATGTCAGGTGGCCCGATCGAAACCTGGCCACAAAGTGACGAAATTGCTCTGCCGAAACGACAAAGCTCCAGTATTTGTGAGAGCGTCATGTTTTTTACCTCATGCTCAAGTGGCAGCGTGAATGGCACCAGAGCATGAGGTGAATAAAAAACCTAAATTACCTTCAGCATCCCGGACTGTTCTACTTGATTGAACTAATGATTGGATTGAACAGTGCGGGATACTTAATTTAACATCTACCCGAGACAGAACTTAAAGGGGCGTATATAAGCACAAAATCGCCAAGAAAACAAAAATCAATCTTTGATAGATATTTCCCGCACTATCTGCAGCAACGCTCTAGGCTACTGATTGTACTGATAAAACCCGCGGCCAGTCTTTCTCCCCAACCAGCCCGCCTCGACATACTTAACTAAGAGTGGACAGGGGCGGTATTTGCTGTCGCCAAGCTCGCGATGCAGGATCTGCGAGATGTAAAGACAGGTATCAAGACCGACAAAATCAGCAAGCTCCAAGGGGCCCATCGGTTGATTGCAGCCAAGCTTCATGGCTTGATCAATATCTGTTGGATCGGCAATGCCTTCCATCAAGACATAGACAGCTTCATTCAGCATTGGAATTAAAATGCGGTTGACAATAAAGCCCGGGAAATCCTGCTTAGCCGTGACCGGCACTTTTCCTAAAGCTTCGACAGTTTCTTTAGTAAGCGTGTAGGTGGCATCACTAGTTTGTAACCCACGAATTAATTCTACGAGCTTCATCACCGGCACTGGATTCATGAAATGCATGCCAACGGTTTTTTCTGGTCGAGAGGTTGCTGCCGCAAGTTTAGTAATGGAAATTGAAGAAGTATTTGAAGCAAAAATTGTTTCTGGTTTACAGATTGTGTCCAGCTCCTTGAATAACTTGGTCTTAATTTCAGTATTTTCGACAATTGCTTCAATTACTAGGTCTACGGCTTTAAACTCTGTGAGTGTGCTTGCAGGTTGGATTAGTTTGACAGTCTGATCACGATCAGCTGCGCTGATCGTGGCTTTTTCTACGAGGCGTTCCAGGCGTTTTTTGATACCGCTAACACCTTTCTCAGTTGCGCCAGCTTGAGCATCATAGACATAAGTACTGACACCTGCAGTTGCAAATACTTGAGCAATACCTGCTCCCATTTGTCCGAGACCGATGATTCCGACGCTTTTAATTTTCATACTTTATAATCCTTCTTCAGTTTCTCAAATCTATTTCTTCAGCTTAATTATTTGGCTGGTTCGACATCGCGCATAAATTCTTCTTTTGGAGATTTCTCTTCGGCTTCATCTGTGACAGCCTGAATTGATTGTGCTCCGATCACAACCCCACCAATTGCGGCGACGACAGTTACTGCAACAAGCCAGAGCGCTCCAATGGCAATACACTGTTCGTTAGTTGTGCCCATTGGAGAAAAAAGCGTCAGGAATAAACTTTCACGTACACCTAGTCCATTGATACTAATTGGTAGGGAAGTAATCACATTTACTACGGGAACCGTTGCTAATAAATAAGTAAAACTTAAAGGCGCGCCAAGTTTTTGGGCGATCAGGTAGACCATATAAATTTGGCTCAAATGGAAGAGTGCTGAAATCGCCGTGGCTGGAATGACAACATTGAGCTGCATCGGAAATGCTTGACGCACGGATTTCGCAAGTCGGCTGAGTTTATGTGGGCCGGGGAAAAGTTTTAATAAAATTGATGGGCCAATCAGCCAACCTAAAATCAAAGTAGCAAGAGCCGTAAGGCCAATTACTACCGGGTGGGGCCCAAGTACTGCTGGTTTAAAAATTGCCGCACTAATTGCTCCGATTGTAACAAGCACTGCTAGTCCATGCACACGATCAGCAATTACAGTGGCAAATGCTGGGGCGCGCTTGCCCTGTGGGGGGAATAAGGCAACACTTCGTGCTACGTCTCCACCGACAGTTCCGAATCCAAAATTATTCACAAACATCCCAAGAAAGTAGGCGCGGATAATTTGCAGCATTTTTGTGCCAATCTCAGCTTGACGCACGAAGATGCTCCACTTAAATGCGCTCAAAATTTGCCCAAGAGCGTAGACTAAAGAAATTTCTAGGGCGGTCATCCAGGAAAATGATTTTAAAGTCTCAAGCAGTTTGTCGAAGTTTGAGCTGCGATAGACGATCACTAGTAGCAGGGCACTAATTGCCAACTGTAAAAAAATCTTCAATCCTAACTTGCGTTTTGATTTCGTCACGAAAAATAGTCCATCAGATATTCAACTGTGAAAACCTCTAAATTTTCACCGCTATTAATACCAGTTTGCAAAAAGATTTTGGATAAAACTGATGATTTTTGCAAACTGGTATATAAGTTGTGTCGTAGACACAACCAGTAAATAAATAGCATTTCCCTTTAAAAAATAAACTCATACATAGCTTATCCACTCAGAGGAAATGTTTTTATAGCTTAACTGTGTTTGCTACAATATCCAAAATAGTTTTGGGAAATGCTATAACTAGCAAATTTGTTGGCGGATAGGAAGCAGGGGAGTTAAATCGAGAGGATGCAGCATCGGAATGTGCTCCTGGCGCTTAAGTTAAGAGCTGGCACCAAGAGTTAACTTGTCAGTTTCAGCTGTCATTGTGAGGGTTAGAATCTGAGTCATTGCCAGCACATTCGAAGAAGTGCGAAGCAATCTGTTAACTTTGTAAATCAGCTGTCATTGCGAACGCCTTCGAAGAAGCGTGAAGCAATCCGTTCACTTATTTAAAAAAAATATTTATACATCCGGTTAACAGATTGCCACGGCTACTTCGTAGCCTCGCAATGACACGAAACGCAAAGAGAGTGCCACGGCTACTTCGTAGCCTCGCATGACACGCTATGCAAGCAGAATTTAATGCGCATTCTTTTTGAGAAATGTTATCACTACAGTGCTACGTCTCCTGGTAAGCCGAAAGGAATCGCATTAAATGTTCCATTCGGTTGAATGATATACCAGGTTGCATTTGCAGTTCTAAAGACGGTCTTGTCTGCGATACCATCGCCGTTAAAGTCTTTATTACAGCTTGGAGTGTCTCCAGGTTCGCCAAACTGTAGAGTATAGCGTGGGCCTTCGCGAGTCGCCACATACCAGCCGAGTAAGCCTGAACTTTCTTTACGGATCGCAACGCGGTCAGCGGTGCCATTTCCTTCCCAATCGCAGGCAAGATAAGCATCAGTCTTCTTGCCCCAGTTGCTTTTGAAAAGCGTTTTGCCGTTCTCGCGCTTAACGATCCATTTTGCACTTTTGGTTTTCTTGTCTTTACTGATTTCAATAATTCCAAAAGCTGACTTTCCTTCTCCAGCAAAGTCGCCAGGAATTGGAATAATCTTGGCTGTGTTTTTGATTGCGCGCCCACGGTTGTCTTTCTTGACACTAGCGAGTTTAACGATTGCAACAGATTGCGCCTGATCTTGAGCAGTGTAGCCATCACTTAAGATATTTGCGGAAGACTTGAGGGCGTAGTAGGCACCTTTAGACTTACGAAATACTGCGATATCATCCACGCCATCGCCATCAAAATCTCCAACGACTGGTTGATCACTGCCATTACCCCAGTGACGAATTGCAGTTGCGCCAGTGCTGGATTTACGGATGTACCAGTTTTTCTCGCTAGCGCGATAAACCGCGAAGTCAGTCTTTTTATCGCCATCAAAATCGCCTGGGACTGGTTTGTCGCCAGGTAAGCCCCATTGCATTTGGATCTGCTGATTGTAGTCGAAGTTACTTGCTGATGTCAGCACAAACCACATTGCTGTTGCTGGTCGAAATACTGCAAGGTCACTCTTTGAATCGCCGTCAAAGTCGAGTCGTTGTGAACGGTCGAGTGCAAACCCCAGTGCTTTGCTATTGCCGAGTAGGTCAGGCTGTGGACTGTTTTGTGAAACTGCTAGACGTTCGCAGGATGTGCCGCTAACGGCTTGAAGTCCTACGGTGGCCAAAGCTCCGTAGTCGCGGAACTGGTCATTTGAGTGGGTGTCGGCATAGTGAAATTCGATTGCGCCGGTTGCTTTGAGACGTGCTTGGAATGTTTGGACTGTAGCTGGGTCTTGGGAATTGCGATGTGCATAACTTTGCACAACCCAAGTGATAGTTGCTTCAGTGCCGAGTTGTTTAAAGTAAACCCCCGACGCACCGCCACTTAGCGCTGCTGCAGCTGGAACATAGTCTTGGTGAAGAATATTTATACCCGGGTCGAGTTTGCTCTGATAGTCGCCAGAATTTGGTAAACTGTTACTATCTGCCATCGGAACGATGCGTCCATTTGCAGAGACAGCGACATTGTTAAACACTCCTCCACAGTATGGGAAGGTAAATCCAAGGGCTACTGGGGCATAGCCGTCATCGACTTGAAGCACGCGGGTGCCAAGGCTGCCATCAAAGTTGTAGTTTGTTGGAATGCGATTGTAGTGCACTTGTGGAATTGGATTTGGGTCGGGCACAACGGTGTTGGTTACGGCTTGATAAGCATCAACCATTCCAGCGTTGGCGATTACGCCAACTAATCCCGGCAGAGGCTTTTTCGTAGCTAAAAGCCTAGCCTTAAGGTCGGTCAAACTAAGACTTGGACTTTGGGCAAGAATTAATGCCGCAACCCCTGCAGCATGTGGAGTCGCCATTGAGGTTCCGTTTAATACTTTATATGTCCCACCTAAAAATGAACTCAAGATGCTTACGCCAGGAGCAGCGATATCAACGCTTAACGCGCCGTAGTTTGAAAATGTTGCTAAATTGCCGCTAGCATCGATAGCAGCAACAGAGACGACGTTATCAACTTCGTAGTTGGCTGGATAAGTCGCTGAAGAGTCATTATCGCGAGCAGCATTTCCTGCAGCGGCGACAAAAAGAATGCCGTTATTTTGCGCCGCTTGCACGGCTTCTTCGAGGGCACGGTCATACATTGATCCACCCCAAGAGTTGCTAAGCACGCGTAGATTTACTCCGCGTTGCTTCATCGTAATAGCATAGTTAATAGCTTGAATTGCGCCAGAGGTTGCTCCTTGTCCGTTTTGGTTGAGGAATTTAAGGCCCATTAGTTTGACATTCCAGTTCACACCGACAACTCCGACCCCATCATTGCCGCGACCGCCGATTGTGCCTGCGCAGTGTGTGCCGTGGCCATTATCGTCAAGTGGGTTGCCGCTACTATTTAAGGCGTTCATTCCATAGACGTCATCGATATAGCCGTTACTATCATCATCAAGATTATTTCCTGGGATTTCTGCTGTATTTGTCCACATGTTTGCAGCTAAGTCAGGGTGTGTATATTCGATGCCTGTATCAATTACTCCGACAACGACGTTTGTAGAACCAGTTGTGATGTCCCAAGCTTCGGGAGCGTCGATATCAATATTAGCGGAGCCACCAGTTTGACCGCTGTTATGCATCCCCCAGAGTTCGCTAAAGCGCGCATCATTGACGCTGCGGTCAATTGTATAGATATAATTTGGTTGAATGTATTCGATTTCACCAGAGGCAAGCAGGTCTTTGGCAGTGTTGAGATCTAGTTCTTCGCCCGCTCTGACAGTTACAACTTCAACATCTACGAGATCGAGTTTTTCTTTGGTTTCTACGTTTAGTTCTGCACTGGCCAGGGCGCGGCGAGTTTGACGCATGTCGCTGCGATATTTAACGATGAATTCTCCAGGCACTACCTGGGCTTCGTCGCCTTGAACTTGCGCTATGGCCAGGCTAGGCAAAGTGAGGATGCTTAAAACTGCACAGCTGATGCCGTAAAAAAAGAGGCCAGATTTACTCCAAGTAATTCTGGCCCCACGTTTATCAATCACTGCCAAGCGTAATTTCATGGCTAAAACTCCCGAAAAACCTTTTTTCAAACCTT
Organism: bacterium; assembly: GCA_016786595.1. Lineage (NCBI taxonomy): Bacteria > bacterium. The sequence goes on from JAEUWB010000031.1 coordinate 21,461, forward strand.
GAAGAATTGCTTCTTCGTGAAAACCTGTGCGTATCCGTCTCAATCTAGACTTTTACGTCACAGTTAGTTCATCGTCGGGTGTAGTGTGCTTCTTTACGGAAATCTCTTAGGCTAGAACGATTATTCTGTTTTGATCTTCTGTAGTTAGTTCAATTGTTTAAGTTGCAAAAATACAGATTCAGACTGATTCCTACTTTAGCTTAGGCGAAGTTTTTACATTTCTGTTACACGCGGTTAAGTAAATGTGTAAATCTTCGCTCCGCGTTCCGATGGAAGCTGTTCTTTCCATGTTGAGTTGATTATTTGACGACTAAGCGAAAATACTTACTAGATCAGCAGCGACAGTGCAGAAAGTACGGTGACGATAAGAAAGAGTATCTGCACATATTTTTCGCCACGCTTTAACGCATCTCGCGCACCAAAATTACCACCAATAAAAGTGCCGCAGGCAAAGAAGAGACTCGCCTGATAATTCAAGATTTCTGCGCCATGAAATTGCGCGTAAAAATAAAGCCCAATCGAGGTCAAAATCGAGGCCAAGAAC